>JBQDJW010000552.1:0-2840 GCA_052086425.1 Pseudoclavibacter sp.
CTCGGCCTGCTCGGCTACCTCGGCGACGGCGACGACCGGCCGGCGAACCTCGGCCTGCTCGATCAGATCGAGGCCCTGCTGTGGGTGCAGCGCAACATCGCGGCGTTCGGCGGCGACCCGCGCCAGGTCACCGCGTTCGGGCAGTCGGCGGGCGGCGACGCGGTCGCCCACCTCATGGCGACACCGGATGCGCCGCGCCTGTTCCGGCGCGCGATCATCCAGAGCTCTCCGTTCGGGTTGGCGCACGGGCGCGACGCCATGGTTGCCGCCATGAACGAGGTCGCGTGGACACTCACGCCCGACACGCCCGTACGGCGGGTCCTCGATCTGCAGCCCGCGGTCGAGCGCGCCGCATCGGGATTCGGCCTTCCCGGTGCGATGCCGTTCGGAACGCAGTACGGCCAGGCGCCCCTCCCGACCGAGGCGGAGCTCGAGGCGACCTGGGACGGGGTCGCGCCGCAGATCGACGTGCTCATCGGGCACGCAGCGCAGGAGGCGGCCCTTTTCGTCCCCCGTATCCCTGCGCTGCGACTCATCACGGGCCTGCCCGTCGTCGGGCGCCTCCTCAAGGTCGGCCTCGTCGCCGCCATGACCCGCATCATCTACGGCAGCGGCAGCCGTCGCTTCGCCCGGCGCCACGCTCGCGCCGGCGGGCGCGCCCACCACTACGTCGTGACGTGGGCGGCGCCTGGCAACCAGTGGGGGTCGGCGCACACGATCGACCTCCCCCTGCTGTTCGGCGACGAGGACGCATGGCGCGAGGCCGACCTCGTGAGGGGTGCGCCGTGGGCGGACCTCGACGCGGCAGCGAGGCAGGTCCGCGCCGTCTGGGGGCGTTTCGCTCGCGGCGAGGACCTCGGCGAGCGCGGAGCGGTTGCCGGCGCACTCCGCTACCAGCGCATCCGCCCGTAGCGGCTCAGCCAGGCCGTGACCGACCGCACCCCACCACCGAAGGAGCCCCACATGACTCATTCCGCGACGCGCGTTCTCGTCGCAGGAGCGACCGGCTACGTCGGCCGGCACATCATCGCGCGGCTCCACGACGACGGGGTCGCCGTTCGCGCCGTCGTGCGCGACCGGGCCCGCGCGGAGGCACCGGGCGCCTACGGCGCTCCGGCGCTCGCGGGTCTCGTCGACGACTGGATGATCTCCCGCCATGCCGCCGATCTCCGCCCCGAGATCATGGACGGCGTCGACCACGTGGTCTCGGCGCTCGGCGTGACGAGGCAGAAGGCCGACCCTTGGACGATCGACTTCCTCCTCAACCTGCGATACCTGGAGCTGGCGGAGGCGGCGGACATCGATTCGTTCCTCTACGTCGGCGTCATGAACACCGCATCCGGCACCTCTGCCGTGAGTCGGGCGAAGCGCGCGTTCATGGAGGTCTTGAGCCGGTCGCGCGTGGCGCCGCAGATCATCAACCCGTCAGGGTACTTCTCCGACCTCACCGAGATCTACGACCTCGCGCGCCGCGGCATGGCGTTCGGCCTCGGCAACGGCGATGTGCGCCTGTCGCCGATTCACGGCGCCGACCTCGCCGACGTCTGCGTCAACACGCTCTGGGGCGGCGCCGGAACCTGGGACGTCGGCGGCCCCCAGACCCTCACCTATCGGCAGATCGTTCGCACTGCGTTCCGGGCGGCGGGCAGGAAGCCTCGGTACGTGCGGGTGCCGAGGCCCGCGGCATCCTCCGCCGTCTGGGCGGCCGACCGGATCGGGCCGCGCGCGGGGTCGCTGACCAGGTTCTTCATCGACGGCTTGCAGACCGATTCGGTCGGCGCCCCGCACGGAACGCGCACGCTCGCCGACTACTACGCAACCCTCGCCACTCGCAACTCTTGACACATACCCATATGAGAATATGATTGCTGCATGGCACGCGCAGCAACCACGTCGGATGTTTTCAACGCGATCGCGGAACCGCGACGTCGCGAGATCCTGGTGCTCCTGCGAGCGGGCGAACGCCCGGTGACCGAACTGTCACGGGAGCTCGGGATCTCACAACCGGGAGCATCCAAACATTTGCGGGTGCTTCGCGAGGTCGGGCTCGTGCGCGATCGCACGGCGGGCAAACAGCGCCTGTACGAGCTCGACGCCGGCGGCCTGCGCGCCGTCCACGAATGGACGGGCGGGTTCGAGCGATTCTGGAGCGAGAGCTTCGATCGATTGGACGCGTACGTGCAAGAACTCAAGCGCAACACTGATCCGCGAGGGAGCAACTAATGGATGCCACGGGCACGAACACACAGGAACAACAGGCGACGAGCGACCGGGAACTCTCGGTCTCGCGCGTCATTGACGCACCACGGGAGCTCGTGTTCGACGCGTTCACGAGCGTCGAGCACCTGGCGAACTGGTGGGGGCCGAACGGATTCACGACGACGACGCGGTCGTTCGAGTTCGAGGTCGGCGGAGTGTGGGACTTCGCGATGCACGGGCCCGACGGCACGGAGTATCCCGAGTGGATCACCTGGACCGAACTCGCGCACCCTGAGCGGATCGCGATGCTCCACGGCGAGTACCGCGACGACCCCGCCTCGTTCACGTCGGTCATCACCTTCGAACCCGAGGGGTCGGCGACGCGCATCGAGATGCGCACGGTGTTCCCCACAGCGCAGCAGCGCGATGAGGCCGTCGAGAAGTTCGGCGCGGTCGAGGGCGGCACGCAAACACTCGGCAACCTCGCCGCCTACGTGGCCGAGCTCGTCAGCGGGTCTTCACAGGCCTGACGGGCGACCCGTCGCCCGGCAGCGGCGCGGCGGGTGACCCCTCGACTTCGTTGGGTGCTTCGCGCGCGATCCGGAGTCGCGGGAGGCATCGCCGGCCCGAACACGAGCTCC
>JBQDJW010000553.1:0-1057 GCA_052086425.1 Pseudoclavibacter sp.
GACCGCATTCCTAAGCGCCGGATGCTCGCGATCACCCAGATCTCGATGGGCGCCCTGGCGTTGGCCCTCGGCGTCATCGTCACGCTCGGTGTGGCGGAGCTCTGGCAGGTCATGGTCTTCGCCCTGCTGCTCGGCGTCGCCACGTCGTTCGACGCGCCGGCCCGCCAGGCGTTCGTCTCGGAGCTCGTCGAACCGGCGAACCTGTCCAACGCGGTCGCGCTCAACTCGACGTCGTTCAACGGCGCCAGGCTCGTCGGACCGGCCTTCGCCGGCGTGCTGACGGTCTGGATCGGCTCGGGCCCCGTGTTCCTCCTGAATGCCGTGACGTTCGCGGCCACGCTCTGGGCGCTCGGGGCGATGCGCGCATCCGAACTGCGATCGCCGCCGCTCGCACCGCGCGGCCGCGGGCAGTTGCGGGCGGGCCTGCGCTATGTCGCCGGCCGCCCCGACATCCTCGCGATCATGGTCGGGATCTTCCTGCTGAGCACGTTCGGCATGAACTTCCCGGTCTTCACGGCGACGATGGCGACGCTCGAGTTCGGGCAGGATGCCGACGGATTCGGTCTGCTCAATTCGGTGATCGCGGTCGGCTCTCTCGCCGGGTCGCTGCTCGCGGCCAGACGGGAACGGCCGAGATTCCGCATCTTCATCGGCTCGCTCGTGGCGTTCGCGATCACGTGCGGCCTCGCGTCGATCGCGCCGAGCTATTGGTTGTTCACGATCGCGCTGGCTCCTGTGGGGTTCGCGGCGCTGTCGAGTCTGACGACGGCGAACGCGCTCGTGCAGGGCAGCACCGACCCGGGCATGCGCGGTCGCGTCATGGCGCTCTACATGGCGATCCTGCTCGGAGGCACGCCGATCGGCGCACCCCTCATGGGATGGATCGTCGAGATGATCGGGCCGCGCGGTGCCCTCGCGATCGGCGGTGCCAGCGGCCTCGTCGCCGCGTTCGTGACCGTTTGGATGCTGCGGAACGCCGGCATCGTGCGGTGGCGGGACTTCCCGTGGTTGCGTCCCCGACCCGACGACGACCCGCCGCACGACGCAGGCCCCTGAG
>JBQDJW010000553.1:1067-2828 GCA_052086425.1 Pseudoclavibacter sp.
TTCAGGTGCGCGTTCGTGAGCCTGTGGTCCGGGTCGAGACGATGCCGCGCCGTGGCGAAGTCGCCGAAGCGCGGCATGACGTGCTTGAACTCGGCCGCGCGCACCGTGTGATAGCCGCCCCAGTGCGGCAGGCCGCCGCCCGCGAGGAACATCTCCTCGGCGGCGTGGAAATAGGGGCGAGGGTCGATGCCGGTCGGCATCGAGAGCCATGCGGTGACGGACGGCCGATTGTACGAGGTCGAGAGGTACGCGTCGTCGCCCGGCGCGAAGGTCACGAGGACGGCGGACGGCACGGTGAACCGGCCTCGCCCGATGACGTCGGCGATCGACGGGAGCAGGTCGGGCGCGACGTCGATCGGGAACGTGTAGGCCATGTAGGCGTGAGGAACGGGCGGCACGCTCCGCAGTGCGTCGACCGGCCCGGCGAGCCCCGTGCGGTCGTGGCCGAGGGTCGCCGCGGCGCGGTTGAGCGTCGGCACGAGCTGCGGGAACGACTTCGCGAGGCCGATTCGCAAGCCTGCGCGCACACGGGCGACTCCCTGGGCGAGGGCCCCTGGTTCTGGTCCGTCGTAGCCCGCTCCGGGCTCGTTGACCGCCGCGCGCAGCGTCACGCTGCCGGTGTGCGGCATCCATCGCGCCGAGAGGTAATCGATTTCGGCGGCGCGACGCTGGATGCCGTCGAACGCGCGCGAGAGCGAGTCGACGTGCTCGTCGACGGCGACGCGGTGCGCCGCGACGGTGCGAACCGTGACCTCGCTCATGATGCCGAGCGCGCCGAGGCTCAGTCGAACCGCGGGCCACAGCTCGGCGTTCTTGCGCTCGCCGACCCGCAGCACGTCGCCGGTGCCGGTCACGAGCTCGGTCTCGACGAGCTGGCTCGGCGACGACGGCAGCCGCAGGCTCGACCCATGCGAGCCGGTCGAAACGGCGCCGGCGAGCGTGGCGTCGGCGTTGCTGGTCGGGTTCATGAGCGCGAGACCCTCGGCCTCGAGCAGCGCGGCGGCCTCGGACGCCCTCGTGCCTGCACCGAACGTTGCGGTGCCGGCGGCGCGATCGATGCCGTGCAGCCCGCGCAGCATCTTCGTGTCGATCATGACCTCGGGGGCCGCGGCGATCGCGCTCGAACTGATCCCGCCGCCGACCGGTCGCACGTGCTCGCCCGCGCGGACCGCGCGCCGAACGACGTCGGCGAGTTCGGCGGTCGAGGCGGGGCGTTCGATGCGGGTCGGCGTCGCGCGGGCCGTTCGTGCCCAGTTGGACCAGTTCAGTGCCACAGAAATCTGCCTCCAGGTAGCGCGGCGACGCTCACCGCTCCACTCTATTCTGTCGGCTCCGGCGAAAGCGCGCCCGGAGCATCCGCGCCATCGTCGCGCGCGCCGAACAACTCGTTGACCATCTGCGTGCCGATGAGCGTGGTCTCGGGCTCCTCACCCTCGGCGAGCGGCTCGGTGTAGGCGCTCACGAGCGTCACGATCGAGTCGACGCCCGACCAGGCCATGTCTTCGTCGATCGTCTTCGTGACGCTGAACATGATCCCCTCGACCGTGATCAGCAGCATCGTGCCGAGCGCGACGCTGTCGATCTTGAGGCGCACACGAGTCCGCACCTGCAGCAGCTCGATGAGGAACCGGATGAACAGCAAGTCCTCCGAGAATCTGGCCGCGCCGAGGCCCGCGAGCTCGTGCGTGCGGGCCGCGTACGTGTAGACCTCGTAGGCGGCGAGGGTCATGTTCGAGTGCGTCCGCGCGTACTCGAGGCGCT
>JBQDJW010000554.1:0-2259 GCA_052086425.1 Pseudoclavibacter sp.
CACCGTTCCCGTCTCGACGGGCCGCGGCGACGCGACGCAGGAGCAGACCGACGTCGAGTCGTTCGAGTACCTCGAGCCGACCCACGACGGGTTCCGCAACTACCTGCAGGACGGCCTGCCGCTGCCCGCCGAGTACCTGCTGCTCGACAAGGCCAGCCTGCTCGGCCTCACGCCGCCAGAGCTCACGGTGCTCATCGGCGGCCTCCGCGTGCTCGGCGCCAACTTCGAGGGCTCGGCCCTCGGCGTGTTCACCGACCGCCCCGGTCAGCTCACGAACGACTTCTTCGTGAATCTGCTCGACCTCGGCAACACGTGGGCGCCGATCGACGGCCCGTCGGAGTCGGCGAACACGTACGAGTGCTCGGGCCCGAACGGCGAGAAGCTGTGGACCGGAAGCCGCGTCGACCTCGTGTTCGGCGCCAACTCCGAGCTGCGCGCGCTTGCCGAGGTCTACGGGTCGGACGACGCCGCGGAGAAGTTCGTGAACGACTTCGTCGCCGCGTGGGTCAAGGTCGTCGAGCAGGACCGCTTCGACGTGTAAGTCGCACGCCCTGCGCCGGGCACGTCCCGTCGCACCCGAGGGCCCGTCACCGGTTTCGGCCGGCGGCGGGCCCTCGCCGGTTGCGATGGGGAGCGACGTGGCCGCGAACGGGTGCGACGCTGTCGTGCGGAGGGTCTGGCCACGCACGCCGTTTCCCTCAAGTGCCACACGAGTGACACAACGATCCCCCAATGTCACTCATCTACCCTTAGAGTGACATCGTGGATCTCAGCATGTTCTCGAACTCGACGATGGGTGATCTCGTCAGAGTGACAGGAAGCGACCCGATGCTCGGGGATTGGGAGCACCGGGCGTTCGTCCCAGCGCCGCTCCCTGAAGAGCTCCCTCCGCTAAGCATGCAAACGCACTTGGCGATCTCAGACGCCCGCGCAGCTCTCGCGGCCCTTGATAGCTCGGCGCAACAACTGCCGAACCCCACGCTGTTGCGGCTGCCGGCGCTCCGACTCGAAGCGCAGAGCACGTCCGAACTTGAGGGCACGTACGCACCGCTTGCGGAAGTATTCGCGGCCGACGAAGACGACCCGGCGAGCGAGGAGCTCGCAGAGATCCTGAATTACGTCACCATGGCGAATCACGGTTTCGATCGTCTCGCCGAAGGGTGGCCTGTCACGACCGCGCTTCTTTCAGAACTACAGGGAATTCTGTTGATGAGCACGGCGAAGCGGGCCCAAGCTGGCCAGATAAGGCCGACACAAGTCGTTATCGGACGCCGGCCGGACGCAGGACCGGCCGAGCAGCCGATCGTCGCCGCACGGTTCGTCCCTTCGCCTCCCGGTCCACAACTCGAGACAGGCCTCCGAGACCTCCTTGACTGGATGGGGCGCGATCACGTTGGCTTTCTCGATCCCGTCATGGCCGCAGGCATGGCGCACTATCAATTCGAGACTCTGCATCCATTCACCGACGGAAATGGTCGGATCGGACGTTTTCTCATCGTCCTCCACTTTCTGCAGTCCGGGACCTTGACCGAGCCGACGCTAACGGTCTCGCCGTGGTTCGAGGCTCGACGGCATGAGTACTACGACGCTCTCCTCGGTGTCAGCACCCGCGGAGATTGGGACTCCTACCTTGCCTTTTTCGCCGCGGGCATAGGTGCCGCGGCCACGAATACGCGAGAAGAGATGCTCTCGCTTGTCGAGGTGCAACGCGAACTTCACGATGCCGTACGAGCCTCGTCGCTCCGAGCTGGCACGGCTCATACCGTGATTGATTTCGCCGTGGCGAACCCGTCATTCACCGTGCGCCGCCTCGAATCGGTACTCGACGTCGGATACGGCCGTGCAAACAAGCTTGTCGGTCAGTTGGTCGACCTTGGGGTCCTTCGTGCCATTGAGACGGGATCCCGAAGCAGACGGTTCTTCGCACCGCGCGTGGTCGAAGTTCTCACGGATCGTTGGAGTTGAACTTCGAACGGGGGCGAGCATGATCGCTTGCAGGTGACATTTTCGGTAGTGCACTTAAGCGCCACGTGTGTGCAACAACGCTCCCGCTATGTCACTCATCTCCCCGAAGAGTGACATGACTCACGCCGCGTCCTCGCCCCGCTCCTCACGCGCGATGCGCTGGCCGACGACCGCGCTCACGCCGTCCTGCCGCATCGAGACGCCGTAGAGCGCATCCGCGATCTCCATCGTGCGCTTCTGGTGCGTGATCACGATCAGCTGGCTCGACTCGCGCAGCTGCTCGAACACCTGCAG
>JBQDJW010000554.1:2269-2827 GCA_052086425.1 Pseudoclavibacter sp.
CTCAACCTGGAAAATTTTGTCCCCGGGGCGGGCCCGCCCTTTTATGTGGGCCCCGCGCCGCGCCCCGGGGGCGCGCCCCCGCCCGCCCCCCGACAGCAGCGTCAGCCGCTCGATGTTCTTGCCGGCCGGCCGAACCTTCACGTCGATGCCCGTTCGCAGCATGTCGTCTGGCGTCGTGAGCTCGATATCGCCCGATCCACCCGGGAACAGAACCGGGAACACCTCGTGGAACGCCTCGCGCGTGTCCTCGAACGCCGACTCGAACACCGACTTCATGCGCTCGTCGATGTCGTCGACGATCTGCATCAGGTCTGCGCGCGTGCGCTGCAGGTCGTCGAGCTGCTCCGTCAGGAACGCGCTGCGCTGCTCGAGCGCCGCGTACTCCTCGAGCGCGAGCGGGTTCACCCGTCCGAGCTGCGCGAGCTGCTTCTCGGCCGCCGCGAGCCGGCGCTCCTGCGAGGCGCGGTCGAAGGGCACGCCGTCCTCGGGGTCGTCGCGCACGGGCTCGGCACCGCCGCCGGCCGCATCCTGCCCCGCTGTCGCGCCCATGGCATCCGG
>JBQDJW010000555.1:0-2826 GCA_052086425.1 Pseudoclavibacter sp.
CCCTGTCGGCCGAGTACATCCCGACGCTGTCGAGCGATGATGCGAAGGCCGGCGCGCTCGCGACGCTCGAGGCGACAGCGCCGCTGCTCGAGCCGGCCGATGGCGCGCCGCGCTTCGAGAACCTGCCAGGCGTGTGGGAGTCGATGGTGGCGTTCATGGGCGACAACGGGCTGCTCGGCGAAACAACCGTGACGGCCGACGAGTCGTTCACCAACGACTTCGTGCCGGGGGAGTAGGCAGGGGGAGTAGGCCGGGGGAGTAGGCCGGGGGAGTAGGCGGGGCGGGGGCCCGCGGCGACTCGGGCTGCGCGGGAAGAATGGCGCTGCGCCCTAAGCTGGCCGCATGTCACTCCCGCACGGCGTCGAGCCCTCGATCGAGCGCTCCACGCAGGGCGTCGGACCCTGGCCGGGCGGCCACGAGGCGTGGCCTGTCGACGACCGCTACGACCCCGAGCTGCTCGAGCACGGCGACACGCGCAACGTCGTCGACCGGTTCCGCTACTGGCGCATGGACGCGATCGTCGCCGAGCTCGACACTGCAAGGCACCCGTTCCACGTCGCGATCGAGAACTGGCAGCACGACATGAACATCGGCTCGATCGTGCGCAGCGCCAACGCGTTCGGCGCCGAGGCCGTGCACATCGTCGGACGCAAGCGCTGGAACCGCCGCGGTGCCATGGTCACCGATCGCTACCAGCACGTCGAGCACCACGCCGACATCGAGACGCTCGTCGGCCGGGCCCGCGAGCTCGACCTGCCGATCATCGCGATCGACAACGTGCCCGGCTGCGTTCCGATCGAGCGATTCGCGATTCCGAAGCGCTGCCTGTTCCTCTTCGGGCAGGAGGGCCCTGGGCTCTCGCCCGAGGCGATCGCCGCAGCGAGCGACGTGCTCGAGATCACCCAGTTCGGCTCGACCCGCTCGATCAACGCATCGGCCGCCGCGGCCGTGACGATGCACTCGTGGGTGCTGCAGCACGTCGAGATCTGACGTGACGGGCGAGGCAGGCCCGCCGTTGGCGCCCCTCACGATCGCGATCGGTCGCGACGACGAGGGCTACTGGATGCGCGTGGTCGACGTGCCTGCGGAAGGCTCCCTGAGCGCCCCCGGCAACTCAGGGATCGTTCGGGCGACAGGTTCAGGGGCCGGACGCTTCACCGACGCCGCCTCGCTCGCCTCGGCAGTCGCGGCGGCCGAGCGCGAGGCGCCGACGCCGCCCCGCTGGGTGCTCGACGGCGCAGCCCTGCCAGAGCTGCTGTTGCGCCACGGCGTCCGCGTCGACCGGTGCCACGATCTCGGCCTCGTGGGGCGCATCCTCGCGACGCGCGGCGACGCCGCCGAGCGGCTGCGAGTCGGCGCGGCGGCGACCGCAGCCCCCGATCAGCCCGAGCCGGCCGCGCCCCCGCCCGCAGCCGACGCGGCCGCCCTCTTCGACCTCGACGAGGCGGGCGGCCCCGCCGGGTCCGGCGCGACGCCCGACGAGGCGATCGCCCGCTACCGGCACCAGCTCGACGTCATCGACCGCGCCCGCGACGGCGGAGCCCTTCGCCTGCTCGCAGCCGCCGAGAGCGCCGGCCGGATCGTCGCCGCCGAGCTCGGCTCAGCCGGCGTGCCCTTCGACGTCGAGCGCCACGAGCGCCTGCTGATCGAAACCCTCGGCGAACGCGGTCCGACCGGCCGCCCCGTGAAGCTCGAAGCTGCCGCAGTCGTCGTGCGCGAGGCGCTCGGTGCCCCGCGCCTGCACGTCGACTCGCACCGAGACCTGCTCGCGGCGCTGCGGGCCGCCGGGCTGCCCGTGCGCTCGACGAGCGCCTGGGAGCTGAACGATCACGAGCATCCGGTGATCGCACCCCTGCAGCACTACAAGCACCTGTCGCGCCTCTTCACGGCGAACGGATGGTCGTGGCGCGACGATTGGGTGCGCGGCGGGCGCATGCGCACCGGCTACGTTCCCGGCGGCGTCGTGACCGGCCGCTGGGCGACCTCGGGTGGCGGAGCGCTACAGCTGCCCCGCGAGGTTCGCGCGGCGGTGGTCGCAGACCCGGGCTGGAAGCTCATCGTCGCCGACGCCGCGCAACTCGAGCCGCGCATCCTCGCCGCCCTGTCCGGAGACGAGCGCATGGCGCGCGCCGGGCAGGCCCGCGACCTCTACCAGGCGTTCGTCGACGCCGGGGTCGTGCCGACGCGCGGCGACGCGAAGCTCGGCCTGCTCGGGGCCATGTACGGCGGCACGCGCGGGCGATCCGGCGAGCTGCTTCCGGCGCTGCAGCGCGCGTACCCGCAGGCGCTGCGGTTCGTCGAGACGGCCGCGCGGGCGGGGGAGCGCGGCGAGCAGGTGGTGACCAGGCTCGGGCGTTTCTCTCCGTGGCCGCCAGATCACGATGCGGGCGAAGGCGGGGGTGGCAGCGGTTCACCGGATGCGACGGGCGCGCGGGCGGGCGGCGCGGGTTCGTCCGCGCAGGCGGCCAGGAACTGGGGCCGGTTCACCCGCAACTTCGTCGTGCAGGGCACCGCGGCCGAGTGGGCGTTGGCGTGGCTCGCACGCATTCGCCAGCGCGTCACGCTGCTCGGCACGGGTGCCGGTGCCGACGCCGGTGCCGTCGCCGGCGCGTCGAAGCGCCTCGTCGACGTGCCGCTCACCGGGGCGCCGCACCTCGTCTACTTCTTGCACGACGAGATCGTGGTGCACGCGCCCGCCGCCGTCGCCGACGAGGCGGCCCGCGAGGTCGAGGCGGCCGCGGCGTGGGCGGGCCGGCTGCTGTTCCCGGATGCTCCGGTCGCCTTCCCGGTCACGGCGGCGGTCGTCGATGTGTACGCGGACGCGAA
>JBQDJW010000556.1:0-2817 GCA_052086425.1 Pseudoclavibacter sp.
CGGAGCGGACGCCGCGGCGCGTCCTGCTCGTGGCCGTGCTCGGCGCGATGAGCGCGTTCGGCCCCATGTCGATGGACTTCTACCTGCCGGGCATGCCTCGCCTCGCCGACGAGCTCGGCGCGAGCGACACCCTCGCCCAGGCGACGATGGCGACGTGCATGGTCGGGCTCGCGCTCGGGCAGCTCGTCGTCGGCCCCTGGAGCGACCGGGTCGGGCGTAGGGGCCCGCTGCTGCTCGGCGTGGCGATCTTCGCGGTCGCGTCGGCGGCGTGCGCGTTCGCCCCCAACATCGAGGCGCTCCTCGCCATCCGGTTCGTGCAGGGCGTCGGCGGGGCGGCCGGTCTCGTCGTCGCGCGGGCCATCGTGCGCGACCTCTACCGGGGTGCGGCCGCGGCGCGCACGTTCTCGCGCCTCGTGCTCGTCATCAGCATCTCGCCCATCCTCGCCCCGATCCTCGGCGGCGCGCTCCTCGCCGTGACCGACTGGCGTGGCCTGTTCATCATCCTCGGCGTCGTCGGTGCGCTGCTGTTCGTGCTCGCACTGCTGGTGGTTCCAGACACGCTCGACGCCTCGAAGCGCGAGCGGGGCGGCGCGCGCTCCCTCGGCCGTCAGGTGTCGACGGTGCTCGGCAACCGGCAGTTCGTCTTGCTCGTGCTCGCGATTGGCGTCAACCAGGGCCTGCTTTTCTCGTTCATCCAGATGAGTCCGCTGGTCTTCCAGCGCGACTTCGGCTTCGACGAGCAGACCTTTGCGCTCGTGTTCGCCGCGAACTCGCTCGGCATGCTGATCGCGAGCCAGCTCAACGCGGCGATCGTGAGCCGGTACCGCACGCTGTCGATCCTGCTCGCGACGGTCTCGACGGCGCTCGTGAGCAGCCTGCTGTTGGTCGGCGCTGCAGCGCTGTCGCTCGCCGTGCTCGTCATCGCGATCGTGCTGTTCATCGCGGTCTCGATGCACGGCGCCTCGATGCCGAACCTCAACGCGCTCTCGCTCGAGCCGTTCTCGCGCGGTGCCGGCCTCGCCTCGGCGTTCATCGGCTGCTCTCAGTTCTTCATCGGCGGCCTGATCCCGATCGTGGCGTCGTTCGCGGGCGTGTCGATGCTCACCATGGGCGTCTCGATGGCGGCGTGCGTCGCCGCAACGCTCGTGCTCGTGCTGCTGGCGCGGCGGGTCGACACGGCGTAGGGGAGACGCAGCTGAGTTCCTGCGCCGGCCCGCCGATGCCCGAGCAGGCGCGGAGTGCCGTCGCTTCCGATGGCCGAGGAGGCGCGGGTCGCCTTCTCGACGGCGACCCGGCCGACAGCGCGCCCGTCGCACCGAATTGCTGCAATTTGAATCGACTCAGCGACACCCCCGGGCCGCTATTTCGCCTGGAGTGCCGCTGAGTCGATTCAAATGGAAGGATTGCGGGGCCCAGCCGGCGCCCGTCGCGGCGCCTGCCAGACTTGCGGGGTGACCGCCCAGCCCGCCTTCGACCTCGCCGCGATCGGGTCTGGCTTGCCGTTCGCGTCGGTCGCGGGTGAGCTCGACGCGGTGCTCCGCACGCGTCCGGGCGCCGCCGCGGTCGTGCAGGCCCCGCCCGGCAGCGGCAAGACGACGATCGTGCCGCCGCTCGTCGCGAACGCGGCCGCCGCCGCGCGCGCCGCTGCTGGGGCTGCGCGCGCCGCCGAGACTCGCAGTGCCGCTGAAACACGGGCCGCCCCGCGCGATCGCGACGTCGCCCACCCGCCGGTGCGCGTCGTCGTGACCCAGCCGCGCCGCATCGCGGCCCGCTCGGCCGCTCGCCGCCTCGCGCAGCTCGACGCGTCGCCGCTCTGCGGTCGCATCGGCTACTCGATCGGCGGCGAGCGGACGGTTTCGCGCGAGACGGTCGTCGAGTTCGTGACGCCCGGCGTGCTCGTGCGGCGCCTCCTCGCCGACCCCGAACTCGCCGGAACCGCCGCGATCGTGCTCGACGAGGTGCACGAGCGCAGCCTCGAGACCGACCTGCTCGTCGGCATGCTCGCCGAGGTGCGGCAGCTGCGCGACGACCTCGCGCTCGTCGCGATGTCGGCGACGCTCGACGCGGCGAGGTTCGCCGCGCTGCTCGGCGCCGATACCGCCGGCCACGAGGCCACGGCACCGGATGCTCGGGGCGCGGGCGCCGCATCCGCGCCCGTTGTCGAGAGCCCGGCGGTCACGCACCCGCTCGAGGTGCGGTGGGCGCCGAGCACGGCGCCGCGTCTCGACGCACGGGGCGTGACGCGGGCGTTCCTCGACCACGTGGCAGACACGGCAGCGGCGGCGCACGCCGAGCTGCTCGCCGATCGGCCGGATGTCGACGCGCTCGTGTTCCTGCCGGGAGCGCGCGAGGTGTCGCACGTCGCCGACCGGCTGCGGCAGCGCGTCTCGGGCGTCGACGTGCTGCGGCTCGAGGGCCGCGCCTCGTCGCGCGAGCAGGACGACGCCGTGTCGGGCCGGGCACCCGGCGGCCGGCCGCGCATCGTCGTCTCGACGGCGCTCGCCGAGTCGTCGCTGACGGTTCCCGGCGTGCGTCTCGTGGTCGACGCGGGGCTCGCGCGCATTCCGAAACGGGATGCGGCGCGCGGCATGTCGGGTCTCGTGACGGTTTCGGCGTCGCGGGCGTCGTGCGAGCAGCGCGCGGGCCGCGCCGCCAGGCTCGGGCCGGGCGTCGTGGTGCGCTGCTTCGACGAGCGCGCCTACGGGGCCGCGCTCGCGCATCCCGCGCCCGAGATCGCCTCGGCCGACCTCACGGAGGCCGCACTCGTGCTCGCGTGCTGGGGTGCGCCCGGTGGAGCGGGGCTCGCGCTGCCAGACC
>JBQDJW010000557.1:0-2813 GCA_052086425.1 Pseudoclavibacter sp.
TCGAGGCGCCAGGCGTCGTCCCGCCAGGCGTGGCCTCGCCAGGCGCCGTGTCCGTCGGCTCCGGGTCGACGGGCTCGGTCGTCGTCGGCGGGGTCACGGCCTCGCATGGCAGCGCGCCGATGCGGATCGAGTTGCCATCGGAGTTGTTGTCGTCCGCGTACCAGACGGGGCGCACGCCGTCGACGCACCACGACTGCGGCGCCGTCGCGAAGCCCTCGTTGGCGACGTTGGGCATGTCGCTTGGTCGCTCCACGTAGGTGATCCGCGCATCCGGCTCACCGATCGCGAGCTGGGCCGCGAGCCCGTCGCAGGCCTCGTCGCAAACCATCCAGAGCACGCCGAGCACCGAGTCGTAGTCGAGCGCCATGACGCCGTCCATTCCGGGGTCGATCGTCGCGATGACGTCGGCAGAGCCGTCCGGATGCAGCGCGAGCGCGGTCACGTGGCCCGTGGCCTCGACGCCCGCGAAGAACACGCCAGGCAGCGCGCCTGCATGCGTCGCAGGGTCGTACGCCGCGCCCGTCGCGTCGTCCACGAGGCCGGCAACCGCAGCATCCGGTACCCATTCGACCGCCTCGACGCCGGAGTTCGCGCCGGTCTCGGGAATCAAGTCGTTCAGGGCCCACTCGGCAGAGGCGACGAGTTCGTCGCCCGACGCATCGGGGTCGACCTGCAGCACGGTGTTGCGGCTCACGCCGCTCGCGTCGTCATCGCGCTCGACGCCGACGTAGACAAGGCCGTCGGGACCGACGGAGACGCCCTCTGCATCCGGAATTCCGGCGCCGTCGGCGAAACGCAGTTGCTTGCCGGACTCCCAGCCCTCGGCTGGCGTCCAGACCTCGCCGTCCCACGTGAGGGCCCACAGTGCGCCGGTGCCATTGACGACCGCCCAAAGCACGTCGCGCTCTTCGTCGTAGTCGAGGCCGGAGAGGTCGCCGTCGAAGGTGCCCGCCACGTCGCCGATCGCGACCGTGCTCGGGCCGGGCCACGGACCGACCTCGAGATCGCCGTCGCACGAGTTCGGGGCGCCCTTGGTGGATGCGGCGCTCTCGGCGAACTCGCCGATGCCGTCCGGGCAGCGCGCGAGCGTCGTCGCGGCGTGCTCACTCCAGCTCACTTCGTCGATCAGGGTTCCGTCGGAGTCCCACAGGCGTGCGCTGTCGGAGCCGCCGAGGCCGAAGTCGAGGTCGGCCTCGTCGATCACGAGATAGCCAGCCGGCTCGATCTCGGTGCCGTCCGGAATCACGTAGGTGTGGTCGTCGTCGTCATCGCGCACGACGAAGCCCGACACGTCGACCGGGTCCTGCCCGATATTCGCGAGCTCGACCCAGTCGCCCGGCGTGCCGCCGGAGGACTCGACCTCGTTGATGCGCACCGGCGCGCCGCAATCATTCGCGGCGCCCTTCGTCACGCTCGTCTGCACGACGCCATCGCCCGTCCCGTTCGGGCACTTGCCGAAGCTCGTCGCCGCGTGCTCGGCCCAGTCGAGCTCGCTCACGAGCGTGTTGTCCGGCGTGAAAAGGCGAGCCATGTCGTCGCCTCCGAGACCGAACCCGAGGGCGCTCTCCTCGATGATGTAATAGCCGCCGGTCGCGATGATCGTGCCGTCCGGAATGACGCTCTCGCGGGTGTCGTTGTCGTCGCGCACCATCCAGCCGGACAGGTCGACATCGGTGTCGCCCGTGTTGAACAGCTCGACCCAGTCGCCCGGCACTCCCCCGGACGACTCGGCCTCGTTGACCACGATCGCGTCGGCGCCGTCTGCGAGCACGCAGTCGTTGACGGCGCCCTTGGTCGGCGACGCCGTGGCGACGAGGTCGCCCTCGCCATCGGGGCACCGGCCGAGGGTCTGGTCGGCATGGGACGTCCACGACGCTTCGTCGACCGTCTCGCCGTCGGGCGTCTGCAGGCGCGCCGAATCGTTCCCGCCGAGACCGAAGTCGAAGTCGGCCTCGTCGATCCGTCGACCGGCACGACACTGCCAACTGGCAGTTCGTAGCGGTGCTCGTCGTCGTCATCGAGGAAGACGAATCCGGTCAGGTCGACGTCGGCCGCGCCCACGTTGATGAGCTCGACCCAATCGCCGGGCTCGCCGCCGGACGACTCGACCTCGTTGATGCGCACGGTCACGCGGCAGTCGTTCGGCGCACCCTTGGTGGCCGACTCGGTGACCTGGAACTCGCCGGTGCCGTCAGCGCAGCGGCCGTACGTCGTCGCGGCGTGCCCTTCCCACGCGTACGCGTCGACCTGCGCGCCACCCGCATCGAAGAGGCGGACCTCGTCGGAGGCGCCGAGGTCAACAGCGGTGTCTCCTGTGTTCGTCAGCTCGACCCAGTCGCCCGGCTCACCGCCAGAAGACTCGACCTCGTTGAGGGCGATCGGCCCGTCGGCCGGGGCCGCTTGGGCTGCGATGGGCACAGCCACCAGCATCGCCCCTACGGCGATGGTGGCGGCGGCGACCGCGATGGTGCGACTGCGTCGACGCATGCGAACTCCTCGGGGGCGACGGGCTAGGGGGAAGGCCGAAGTCGACCAGTGCCACACCAATCAGAGGTAACGCCGAGATGAACGCGAGGCGGGATGCCGTGGCGACGGCGATCATCCGGCCCGTCGGATGCGCGGGGTGACCAGCGCATCCGGGTCATCGGATGGGGTGGAGCCCGATGCGCGGGGCGCGGGTCTGGAGACGCGACGCGTCAGGCGCGGCCTGGCGGGTCTGCGAGCAGGTCAGCGCGCTCGGCGAGGTAGCGCCCGAGCGGCGTCGCGGCGTGCAGGGGCGCCGCCTCGGCCAGTTCGGAAGAGCGTCGGGGAGG
>JBQDJW010000558.1:0-2799 GCA_052086425.1 Pseudoclavibacter sp.
GTTCCACATCGTCGGAACGATCATGGAGCTCTTCAAAACCCAGATGGGCTCGTGGCTCTACGACGACGGCGGCGTGCTGCGACTCGGCGGCGTTCCGCTCTTCACCGGCTTCATGTACGCGGCGGTCGGGTCGTACATGGTGCGCGTCTACCGGCTGTTCGACCTGCGATTCGACCGGTATCCCCGGCTGTGGCTCACGGCGATCGTCGCCTTCGCCGCCTACGCCAACTTCTTCACGCACCACTACGTGTGGGACGCGCGGTGGCTGATCCTCGCGGCCGTCGCCGTCGTGTTCCTGCGCACCCGGATGCACTACCGAGTCTTCCGGCACACCCTGCGGATGCCGGTGCTCGTCGCGTTCGGGCTCGTCGCGCTGTTCATCTGGTTCGCCGAGAACATCGCCACCTGGGCGGGCGCCTGGGCCTACCCCGACCAGGTCGACGGCTGGCATCCGGTCTCGATCGCGAAGCTCGTGTCGTGGTTCCTGCTGATGCTGATCAGCGTCGTGCTCGTGACGCTCGTCTACCCGCCGAAGCCCGTCGATGCGCCGGATGCGCCGGGTGCGCCGGATGCGCGGGGCGCCACTGGTCGCCGGAGTGGCAGTGCACCGGATGTACCGGGTGCGGCGGGCGCGGAACCGGATGCGCCCTAGGGACGTGCGGTCGCAGCGCCCTTTCCACCTGCGTCGCCCGCGGCATCCTGGTCGTCTTCTCGGTTGCCCGTCGGGGTGACCGCATCCGCGCTCGCAGTCGCATCCGCGCCGCCGCGCAGCCGCTGGATGCCGCGCATGAGGTGGTAGACGACGAGCGTCGCGACGGTGCCGAGGACGATGCCGCCGAAGGTGACGTCGCCGCCCGACAGCGTGAAGTCGCCGATCGCGACGATGAGGCCGACGCCGGCCGAGAACTGGTTCACTGGCGACGAGAAGTCGACGCGGTTGTCGATCCAGATGCGCACGCCGATGATGCCGATGAGTCCGTAGAGCGCGGTCGTGATGCCGCCGAGAACGCCCGGCGGGATCGTCGCGATGATGGCGCCGACCTTGGGCGAGAACGCGAGCAGGATCGCGGCGATCGCAGCGACCCAGTATGCGGCGGTCGAGAAGACGCGCGTCGCAGACATGACGCCGATATTCTCGCCGTAGGTCGTCGTCGGCGAGCCGCCGCCGAATCCCGCGAGCACGGTCGCGAGTCCGTCGGCGAGGAGGGCACGGCCCGCGTACTTGTCGAGGTTTCGGTTCGTGAGCGTGCCGACGCCCTTGACGTGCCCGACGTTCTCGGCGATCAGGGCGAACACGACCGGCACGAACATCACCATCGTGAGCAGGTGCTCGGGCGCGAACGTCGGCAGCGTGAACTCGGGCAGGCCGATCCAGGCGGCCTCGGCGACGAGGGTGAAGTCGACCTCGCCCATCAGCACCGCGACGACATAGCCGACCACGACGCCGACGAGGATCGACAGCCGGCCGATGAGCCCCTTGAACGCGACGGCGACCACGATGACGGACAGCAGCGTGATCGCGGCGATGAGCGGCGAGGCCTCGACGTTGTCCTTCGCGGCGGGTGCGAGGTTGAACCCGATGAGGGCGACGATCGTGCCGGCGACGACGGGCGGCATGAGGGCGTTGATCCAGCCGGTGCCTGCGGCGTGCACGACCGCGCCGACGATCGCGAGGAGCGCGCCGACTAGGATGACGCCGGCGAGCGCGACCCCCGGACCGCCGCCCGGCATCGCGACGGCGGCCGTGATGGGCGCGATGAACGCGAACGACGACCCGAGGTAGCTCGGCACGCGGTTGCGGGTGATGAGCAGGAACAGCGCCGTGCCGATGCCCGAGAAGAGCAGCGTCGTGCTCGGCGAGAACCCGGTCAGCAGCGGCACGAGGAACGTCGCCCCGAACATCGCGACGATGTGCTGAGCCCCGATCGCGATTGTGCGGGGCCACGACAAGCGCTCCTCCGGCAGGACGATCCGGTCGGCGACGACGTTGCGGCCGTCGCCGTGCAGCTTCCACGGCAGCATGCTCATGCGGGCCTCGATTTCGTTGTCGGGCGCGCGTCCCCGATCGCGCACGCTGACTCGGATCGTAGTGGAGGCGGAGGTCGGTGTGCGGGCGCGCTGGGTCACGGGCTCCCGCGCTCGCGTGCTCGCGGTGGCAGCGCAGGAGCGCGCTGCGAGCCGCCTTCAGTCGCGTGCGTGGGTCGGCGT
Organism: Pseudoclavibacter sp.; assembly: GCA_052086425.1. Classification (GTDB taxonomy): domain Bacteria; phylum Actinomycetota; class Actinomycetes; order Actinomycetales; family Microbacteriaceae; genus Pseudoclavibacter. The sequence goes on from JBQDJW010000558.1 coordinate 2,209, forward strand.
GTCGTCCCACCCGCGCTGCGGCGTCGCGCAGGTGCCGCGGAACACGAACTGCGATGGCAGCTTGCGCTCGCGGCTCGACCAGTCGATCGCCGGGCGCTGCTGCTCCGACGGAACATAGCCGAGGCGGTAGACCGCCATGAGTTCCAGGTCGTCCGGCGTTTCAAGTATCCGCACGATCTCTTCCCACTGGCCGGGCACTTCCATAGGAAACGAGATGAACTGGATGCCCATGCCGAGTTCGACGGTCGTCAACCAGATGTTCTCCATTGCGGCGCCCATGCTGAACATGGAGTAGAAGGCCGACAGCTCGCCCGGGCGATACTCCGAGCGGTCGAGCAGCACACCAAGCAGCAACGGTGAGCCCGCGACGAGCTCGCGGTTCTGCTCGCCGAGGCGTTTCGGCACGCGCAGCGCGTTCATGAGCTTCTGCCCGCGCGGCGTGAAGACCTGGCCCGTGAACGGCCGCAGCGGCGCCGGCAGACGATCGAACAGCATCCCGTCGCGCCGCCGCTCCATCTCGGCCCGGCTGAATCGGAAGTAGGGCTTGTACCGCTCGAAGAACGTGCCGTTCGACATGGCCTCGGTCATGCT
>JBQDJW010000559.1:0-1393 GCA_052086425.1 Pseudoclavibacter sp.
GCGCTGCCGGGGCGCCGGCTGAGGTCTGCCCGTAGTCGGGTGCCTGTCCGTACTCGGGGGTCTGCCCGAATCCGGGGGCGGCGGGCGCGGCGGCGTCCTGGGGCAATCCTGCACCGGGCTGCGTGGGAGGCTCCCACGCGGGCGTCTGGGGCTGCGGCTGCGAGGCATCTGGCGTCCCCTGGCCCCACGACGACTGTCCGTTGCCCATCGCACCCATCTGCTGCGTCGGGGCATCCGGTGCGCCGAACGGCTGGCCGTTCGCGTCTGGAGCGCCGAACTGCTGTGTCGGTGCGTCGGGGGAAGGCGATGCCTGATCGTCCGCAGCCGGAGGAACAGGCTGATCGCCCGGGTTCGCCCACGGGTTCGAATCCTGCTGCTGGCCATCCGACTCGCCCTCGCCTGGGCGACCCCACGGCGAATCAGGACCGGTGAAGTTTCCGCTCATGGGTCGCAATGTTAGTCGCCGCACCTCCGGAAGACCCGCCGAACCACAGCGCGGCTCCAGATCGGCGAGGCCCGAGATCGGATGCGCGACGGCGCGGAATTCGATCGGTGCCGTTCAGCTCACTGCCGCCACGAAATTGGCGACGGCCGCCTGAAGGCGCGCCTCGTACTTCGTCGTGAGCCGGACCATCATGCGCGTCTCCCAACCGTCGCCGACGTCGCTCAGCGAGGGTTGATCGACATTGCCCGCCTCGATCTTTGCGCGGTCGGCGAGCTGTTGGAACGCCGCGTCCATCTCGTCCTCCGCCGCGGTGAGGCGCGGGAACGGCGGTTGGCCCGGCTCGTCGTTGACTTGCAGCGAGTCGATCGCCGACGCGACCGCGCCGACTCCGCTCTTTGTTTCGTCCCACGCGGACGACATGAGCGTGCAGTAGGGGCCGAGCTCGTCCAGCCAGCATTCGTCGCGATAGTGCGCGATCATCGCCTCCATGCGCTCTTCCTGGATCGATCGCCATGCGGCCGCGTAGGCCTTGCGGTCCTCCTCGTTCGCATAATTGACGCATCCGAGGGCTTCTTGGCAGGTGACCTGCACGTTGTCGATCGTCATGACGTCGCCGGTGTTCATCGTGCGCAGTGGGGCGAGCTCGTTGGAGTCGCGCAGCGCGGCCTGCACTTCGATGGCGACGCCCGCGCGGAAGTTGGCGCAGAACGTGGCGAGCGGCCCGAGCGTGTCGGAGATCGCGCCGATGAGAGTCTGCGCGTTGGTGCGGATGTCGTCGAAGGCGGCGTCCTGCTGCTGGGCGGCGCGATAGGACGCGCTGAAGCTCGCCGTCGAGATCGTTTCGAGGGTCGGTGGCGGATTATTCGTCAGGGTTGACGCTGCGCTCGTGGCCTTGCCGAGCGCCTCGCATTCGTCGTCGAGCGCATCCTGCGCGTCCTGCGGCTGCTG
>JBQDJW010000559.1:1403-2798 GCA_052086425.1 Pseudoclavibacter sp.
ATCAGGGGGCTCAGGTTCTCGTCCGTCCAGGCCGCCTCGAAGGCCGCGAGTTCGTTCACGAATGTCGTTGCGGCATTGTTGGCCTGCGCAGTTGCTCCCGCCTGCGCCAGCGCGGGGATTCCGATGCCTGCGACGAGACCGGCGACGACCACGACCGAGATCGGAATGATGATGACGAGCTTCTTGTACCAGGGCTTTCCGCGCTCCGGAGGCGTCGGGTCGCTCGACTCGTACATCTTCGACGGGGTGTAGCCCGGGTTCGACATCGCGACGTGCGAACCGTGGCGATTGGCGTCGCGGAATCCGGCGGCACCCTTCGCCTCGACGTTGGCGTCGATCGCGGCCTGTTCCGCCTCGGCTCGCCGTCGCGCCTCGAGCTCATGCTTGTAGGCCCGCACGGCCTTCTTCCCCTTGCGAGGCGTCTTCTTCACCTCGTACTGATCGGCGCGGTCCTCTGGCGCTCCCCAGTCGAACGGCGACGGCGCCTTCGGCACCGAGGACGCGGCGGTTGCGGCGTCTGGGGTCGGGGCGCCCGAGGTGCTACTGACGAATCGCCGTCCTCGAGCAGATGCCGGATGCGCGGGGAAGCCGGACTGGCCGTGCTCAGCCGCGTACCCGCCTCCGCCACCATCGCCGGAAGCCCACGCGTCATCGTCCCCGGATCCGTCCGGGTTGATGTCGCGCACCCGATTCCCCGGCGCGAAACTGTCGCTCAACCCTGCCCCCTGTGCTTCCGAGCTCGCCTCGTGACTGCGAGCCGACGGGAACGCCTCGCGGCTTGCGAGTGCGGAGGGAAGTTTTGCACACCAAATCGACGGGCGCGATACTTCCGGATTTCCCAGGCGGGCATTGCGTGGAGACGGGGTATTCGATATGCTGATGTGCTGCCGCGAAGGTGGCAGTTGGCAAGTCAATAGCGTCACGTTGCTGCACGCAGCTGCCCCGTCCACCTTGGTGGGCGAGCAGATACACGGGGATGATCGGTTTCGACACTGTTCGTTTCGCTGCGTGAAGCGGGTCGAGGATGCGGGGTTATCTCGTTAACGCCCCTCGCAACCTATAGGTGCCAATTCAAAGCGCACCGACTTCGCTCTCGCTGCCTAAAGCGAGCCCGTAAGTCCGTCGGTCCGGAGCTGCGCTCGCTCCGATCACCGGCGTCATTTTGAGCGCTTGCTGCGCGGTCGCGTCTCAGGGCCGCGCGGGACTTTTTCTGAGACTGGGCTTGTCGACGTTGGTGCCTCACCCTCACGTCGGAGCCGAGTAGAACACGAGTGAGGCTGCACCCGGAGAAGCCGCGGCTTATCGCCAGTGGACGGGGGTTCGATTCCCCCCATCTCCACGAGCGGCAACGTGACCAACTAGGCCCCGCCTTCCCCACTGCCAGTTGGGGAGGCG
>JBQDJW010000560.1:0-2792 GCA_052086425.1 Pseudoclavibacter sp.
CGAGCTGGTCCTCGAGTTGGTGGGGGTCGGTCGGATTATAGCGGTTTGGGCCGTGCTCGATCCACTCGTAGCGGGCCTGCACGACCTCGTCGAGGAACCGCCGCCAGGGCACCTGGCCCGGGTCGTCCGGGAACCACACGCCCCACGAGTCGGGCGCCGTGCCGACCCGCAGGCCGGGGTTGTCGCCGACGGCCTTCGCCGCGGCCGTCGTTGCGGTATCAGTCATGCTGTCGCTCTCCGTCGAGATGTCGATGGCGGGGTCCGGATGCTCCGGCCCTGCGGGTGCCAATGGTTGCCGATGCGAGTGTGCGGCCGGTCAGCCGAGCAGCGGCCGCTGAGCCTCGCGCTGCGCCGTGTACTCGGCCCGGGCGCGCGCGGTCGCCTCGAGCGTCGAGGTCTCGGCGACGGGCACATCCCACCAGCCCGAACCATCGGGCGCGTAGATGTGCGGGTCGCTGTTGAGGTGGATGAGGGTCGAGGTGGTCTTCGCCTTCGCCTCGGCGAGCGCGGCCCCGAGCTCGTCGATCGTCGAGGCGCCCGGCTCGATCTCGATGACGTCGATGCCGTAGCTGCGCGCGTTGGCGGCGAGGTCGACCGGCAGCACGTCGTCGCCCTGGAAATTGCGCGCGTCGGCATCGTACGTGCGGTACTTGGTGCCGAATCGCTCCGAACCGACCGTCTCGGAGAGGTGGCCGATCGAGGCGTAGCCGTGGTTCTGAATCAGCACGACGATGAGCTTGATGCCCTCGGCGACGGCGGTCACGAGCTCGGTGTTGAGCATGAGGTACGAGCCGTCGCCGACCATGACGATGACGTCGCGGTCTGAGCCCGACGCGAGCGCGCCGCGCTTGGCGCCGAGGCCGCCGGCGATCTCGTAGCCCATGCACGAGAACGCGTACTCGACGTGATAGCCGAGCGGGTCGCGCACGCGCCACAACTTCTGCAGGTCGCCTGGCAGCGAGCCCGCGGCCTGCACGACGACGTCCTCCGGCGCGCTCGCGCGCTGCACCGCGCCGATGATCTCGGGCTGGCCTGGAAGCTCGAGGCCGGACCGCGCGAAGGCTTCGTCGACCGCCGCATCCCATTCGCCCTTCTCGCGGGCGATCCGCTCGGCGAACCCCGGCGAGACGCGGTGCCCTGCAAGTGCCTCGCGCAGCTCGACGATCGCCTCTCGGGCGTCGGCGATCACGGGCAGCTGCGTGCCGTGCTTGTACGCGTCGAACGGGGCGACGTTGATGTTCACGAACGTGACGTCCGGGTCTTGGAAGACGGTTCGCGACGCGGTCGTGAAGTCGCTGTAGCGGGTGCCGATGCCGATCACGACGTCGGCCTCGGCCGCGATGCGGTTGGCCGCCATCGTGCCGGTCGCCCCGACGCCGCCCAGGTTCTGCGCGTGGTCCCAGGCGAGCACGCCGCCGCCGGCCTGCGAGGTGCCGACGGGAATACCGGTCGCCTCCGCGAGGGCACGCAGCTCGTCCTCTGCCGACGAGTAGAGCACGCCGCCGCCCGCGACGATGAGCGGGCGCTTCGCCTCGCGGATCGCGCGCACCGCGCGGGCGAGCGCGTCGAGCTCGGGCCGGGGCCGACGGATGCGCCACTCGCGATCCTGGAGGAATTCGAGCGGCACTTCGGTCGCCTCGGCCTGCACGTCCTCGGGCAGCGCGATCGTGACGGCGCCGGTCTCGGCCGGGTCGGTGAGCACGCGCATCGCGGCGAGCGCGATCGAGTAGAGCTGCTCGGGCCGCTGCACGCGGTCGAAGAACTTCGACACGGGTCGGAACGCGTCGTTGACGGTCAGGCCGATGTCGTGCGGCTGTTCGAGCTGCTGCAGCACGGGGTCGGCGACCCTGGTCGCGAACGTGTCGCTCGGCAGCAACAGCGCCGGCAGCCGGTTCGTCGTCGCGAGCGCCGCTCCCGTGAGCATGTTCGTGGCACCGGGGCCGACCGAGGCGACCGCCGCGTAGGTGCCGCGCCGGCGGTGCATGCGGGCGTAGCCGACGGCCTGGTGCACCATGGCCTGTTCATTGCGCGCCTGGTAGTACGGCATGAGGTCGGGCTCGTCGCTGTTGAACTGTCGCAGCGCCTGGCCGACGCCCGCGACGTTGCCGTGCCCGAAGATCCCGATCGCGCCGGGGATCGTGCGCTCGCGCACGTCGCCGTCGACCGTGTACTGGTGGCCGAGGAATTCGACGAGGGCCTGGCCCACCGTCATGCGCTTCGTCGCCAACGTCTTACTCCTTCTCGTCCGTGTCGTTCGCGGCGTCCTCGCCGCGGGCGGTGAACGGCAGGCGGTCGTCGAAGGCCTGCCCCTCCCAGGTCTCTCGCACCCAGCCGTGGCCGGGGTCATCGGTGATGTGCCACACGCGCTCCGAGTCGGGCCCGGCCATGACGTTCAGGTAGTACAGGTCGTAGCCGGGTGCCGCCACGGCCGGGCCGTGATAGCCGTACGGCACGAGGGCGACGTCGCCCGTGCGCACCATCGCGTTGATGTCGATCTCGCCGGCCGGCGACGAGTATGTCGAAAACATGCCGAACGACGCCTCCTGCGTTCCCCGCTCACCGCCGACCCTGGCGGGAGCCGACTCGAAGTAGTAGATCTCCTCAAGTCGCGACTCGTGACCGGCCTCGTGCTCGTCGTGCTTGTGGGGCGGGTACGACGACCAGTTCTCTGACGGAGTGATCACCTCGCACACGATGAACCGAGCGGCGTCGAGCGCCTGCGGCGTGCCGAAGTTGTGCACCTGGCGGCTCGAGGCGCCTGCCCCGCGCAGCTCGACCGGCACCTCGTCGAC
>JBQDJW010000561.1:0-2778 GCA_052086425.1 Pseudoclavibacter sp.
CATCGACCCGACGACGGCGAGGTCGTGCGAGATGAGCACGAGCGAGGTGCCGAGGCTCGAGACCGTCTCGTCGATGGTCGCGAGCACGCGCCGCTGCACAGTCGCATCGAGCGCGGTCGTCGGCTCGTCCGCGACGAGCAGGTCTGGGCGCTTCGCGATCGCGATGGCGATCAACACGCGCTGGCGCATGCCGCCGGAGAGCTCGTGCGGGTATCGGTCGACGAGCGCGGCGACATCGGTCAGTCCGACCGTTTCGAGCACGCGCAGCACCTCGTCACGTACCGGCACGTCAAGACGCTCAGGGTCGATCGACTCGGCGACCTGCTTGCCGATCTTCATGACCGGGTTCAGGAACGTCAGCGGGTCCTGGAAGATCATGCCGACTCGGTGCGACCGCACCTCGTCCCACTCCTTATCGGGGGCTCCGACCATCTCGAAGCCGTTGAATCTGATCGACCCCTCGACGCGCACGCGCGGGTTGGTCGGCAGGAGGCCCGCGAGCGAGCGCCCTGTGACCGACTTGCCCGAGCCGGACTCGCCGACAATGCCGACGCGCTCGCCGGCGCCGACCCGCAGGCTGACCGATCGCACGGCCTGCACGCCGTCGTCTCTGCCGGTCGGCAGCCAGACGCGCAGCCGTTCGATCTCGGCGAGGGGAGCATCCGCCCCGCCTTCGCGGGGTGCTTTGCCCGATGGTGCGGTCGCCTCGAGCGTGTCGCCCGAGTCCGGCGTGTTCGTCGCGTTCACTTGACCCTCCCGAGCATTGGGTTGAGCGCGTCGTTGAGCGCGTCGCCGAGCAGGTTGATCGCGAGCACGACGATGAAGATGCACAGACCGGGCAGCAGCGCGAGCCACCAGCCGTTCTGCATGTACGGCTGCGCCTGGTTGAGCAGCGCGCCCCAGCTTGGGTTGTTCGCGTCGCCGATGCCGAGGAACGACAGGGCGGACTCGGCCAGGATCGCTCGCGCGACCGTCATTGTCGTCGCCACGAGGATCGGCGGCATGGCGTTCGGCAGAACGTCGGACCAGATGATGCGGATCGCGCTGAACCCTGCCGCGCGTTGCGACTCGACGTACCCGAGCTGGCGGATGCGCATCGCCTCGGCGCGGACGATCCTCGCGACCGAGGGCCACATCGTGATCGACAGGATGATGATGATCAACCACATGTTCGAGCCCAGGATCGCCGCGGCGACGAGCGCGAGCACGAGGCCTGGGATCACCTGGAAGAACTCGGAGAACTTGACGAGCGCGATGTCGACCCAGCCGCCGAAGTAGCCGGCGAGGCCGCCGATCACGAGCGCGACGGTCAAGCACAGCAGCGCGACGGCGACTCCGACGAGCAACGAGACGCTGCCGCCCTGCAGCACCCGCGCGAGGTAGTCGCGGCCGAGGTGGTCGCTGCCGAACAGCAACCCGTCGGAGCCTGGAGGAGCAAGCGTCGGAAAGACGGTCGCGTTCGGGTCGGACTGGTAAAGCAGCGGGCCGACGAACGAGGCCAGGATCATGATGATCAGCAGCGGGATGAACACTCGCGTCGTCCCCATGCGGACGAAGACGGCCGTCGTCGTGTCGCGTCGGCCCCGCTTGCGCACGATCGGCAGGGGCACGGTGCCCGTGTCGTCGCCGGGAGCCCGCTTGTCGCCTCGCCCCTTGGTCGGGCGTTCCTGCACGGTCATGCGGAGGCTCCCATCGTGGTCGTCGCGAGCGCGGGGTCATCGGATGCTGCGGTGGAGCGGCCGTTGCCGTCGCCATCGCGGGGTGCCGCCGGCTTCTTGGACTTGCCCGAACCGCCGCCCATGCGGAACCTCGCGCGGAGTCGCGGGTCGACGAGGCCGTAGACGATGTCGGTGAGCATGTTGACGATGAGGATCGTGATGGTGATCACGATCACGACGCCGAGCACGACGAAGTTGTCTTGACGGTTCACGCCGGTGAGGAACAACAGGCCCATGCCCGGCCAGCCGAACACCTGCTCGACGAGCACCGAGCCGGCGAGAATGTAGCCGAGGCTGTAGCCGACGACGGTGACCATGGGCAGGAGCGCGTTCGGGAACGCGTGACTCCAGACCACCTTTCGCATCGACAAGCCCTTCGAGCGGGCGGTGTCGATGTAGTCCTGGCCGAGCGTCTCGATCATCGCGGAGCGCATGATGCGCGTCTTATAGGCGAGTTCGCTCGTCGCCATCGTGACGATCGGCAGCACGAGGTAGGCGGGGTAGAGCCCCTCCTGCCCGTAGGGGCCCATGCCCTGAACGGGCAGCCAGCCGAGCGACATCGCGAACACGACGATGAGCATGAGACCGAGCCAGAAGTTCGGAATCGAGAAGAACGCGATCGCACCGCCGGACAGCAGCTTGTCGAGCCAGGGGCGGCGCGTGCGAGCGGCGACGACGCCGATGAGGATCGATCCGACCGTCGAGATCAGGATCGACGGCACGGCGAGTGCGACGGTGTTCCAGATGCGGTCGGCGATCAGCTCGCTGACGGGCACCGAGTGCGTGCCGAACGACATGCCGAGGTTGCCGCTGAACACATTGCCGACGTAGATCGCGTAGCGCTCCCAGAGCGGCCGGTCGAGGCCGAACGACTCGGTGATCTGCGCTCGGAACTCGGGCGAGACGGGCACGTCGCCGACGAGCGTCTGCACCGGATCACCAGGTGCGATCTCGAGCAGCAAAAACAGGATCGTGATGACGACGAGCAGGAGCACGATCGACGAGAGCAGCAGATTTCCCACGTAGAGCAGAAAAGCCTTCACAGGTTTCCTTCCTTCGG
>JBQDJW010000562.1:0-2777 GCA_052086425.1 Pseudoclavibacter sp.
GAGGTCGTCGATCAACACGACAGTTTCCCCGTCGCCGCCGGGGCCGCGAAGCGACGCGAGTGTGTCCCAAGCGCCCTCCGGATCACCCGGCACCCGGATGCACGTCGCTCCCGCCCGAGCGACCGCCTCTTCGATCGCCGCGACGGCGAACGACTTCCCCGCGCCCGACGGACCGAGCACGACGACGTGCGCGCCGCCTCGCAGGTCGAGTGTCAGGGCGGGCTGTCGCTGCGCCGCCGGATCGTCGAGGATCGCGATCGGAACCGTCGTCGACGTCGCGAGTTCGCGGGCGGACGCGCCGGCCGCCGATACCAACCCCGTGAAGTGTTCGAGGTTCACGACCCTCGGAAGCGGAGGAAGCCACGGCGACGCTGGCGGCCCCGTGCCGGTGCTCTCGAGTTCGCGCCGCCGCCGATCGCGGATCCGTTCGAGGAACGACGAGTCGGTCGTCGCCACCTGCAACCACCGGCACCGCCCGCCGAGCACGACGATCCCCCGTCCGCGCGGCTCGGTCGGCAGATCTGTCGCGTCTGGTGTCCCGACGACGGCCTGGCTGTCGGCGTGGTGCACGACGCGCAACGACAGCCTGATCGTGCAGTTGGCGAGCAGGCTCTCCCGCGCCGCGCCAGCGGGCCGCTGGGCGCACAGGACGAGGTGGATTCCGAGGCTTCGGCCGCGCGCAGCGAGGTCGGCGAAGACATCGTGAAGGTCGCGGTGCTCATCGATGAGTGCCTGGAACTCGTCCACGACGACGACCAGCCGTTCGAGACGCCCGGGCTCGAGCGCAGCGATGTCTCGGGCCCCGAGGTCGCGGAGGAGTCGTTCCCGCCGCCTGAGCTCGGCACCGAGGCTCGCGAGCACGCGCTCGGCCTCGCCTTCGTCCAGATCGGTCACGACGCCGACGCAGTGGGGCAGTGCCGAGACGGCGTCGAAGGTCGCTCCGCCCTTGAAATCGAGGCAGAGGAACGCCACGTGCGTCGCGGGGTACCGCGCCGCGAGGCCGGCGATCCAGGTTCGGAGCAGCTCGCTCTTTCCCGTTCCGGTCGTGCCGCCGATAATCGCGTGCGGTCCGTCGACGACGAGATCGATCCACACTGGACCTTCCGCGTCCACGCCGATGGGCGCCGCGAGGTGCGGTGCGCCACCGCGCGCCGGCGCCGGCGGCCTGGCTCGAGCGAGGTCCGCGACGTCGATGTGTGAGGGAAGCGACCTCGAGATGTCGGCGTCGTAACCGCGTCTCCGCCTGGTCTCGAGGTGGCCCCGCGCCCAACGCTGGAAGTCGTCCGAACCGACGAGTTGTGGAGTCACCCCTGTCTCCCCCTCGTGATCCCGCACCGTCGCCGATGCGCGCGAGCGAATCTCGAGCACCGCCTCGGTTCTGGCCGGAGCTGCCTGCGCGGCTTCAACGAGCGCGAGCTCGAGCCTTGGGCGCCCCTGGCCCGGCTCACTGCCGACCGCATGCGCCGCTCGGGTCACCGCCGCGCCCGGTCTTGCCGCATCCGGATCGCTCGACGTTCGCGGCGCGAGCACGACTGCGCCGCCGGAGTGCAGACCCGACCTGGCGAGTTCGGCTGCCACGATTCTTCGCGGAGCCGCGCCAGACAGCACGATCTCGACGCCGGACGGACTACGATCCGCGAAATCGACGATCAATCCGAGCGCCGCTGCGACGACGTACTCGTGCGGCCCAGCGATCGCGCATGACCGCGCAGCCAACACGAACGGAATGTCGTCGATCGACCGCGCCAGCGCGACGAGGTCGTCGATGCGCGCGTCGCCGCTCGCCCCCGGCGCGTCGATGCGAACGCCGCTCGGCACCGAAGTCGTGCCGAGTGCGATTCCCGTGTCGGCCTCACTCGCCTCGTGCGCAACCCTCCCCTCCCCGCCGACGAGCATCATCTCGACGGGCGGATGCGCCGAGAGTCGCCTGGCGCGTTCGCGCCGCAGCCGTGCGATGATCTGCTCCCGCGCTTCGATGAGCTCGTGACGGAGCCGCTCGTCCTCGCGCGTGATTGCGTTTCTGCGCTGCACCGACTGGTCCACGACCGTTCCGAGCGCGAGAACCGGCCCGATGGCAGCGAACACGAGTGCGAACGAGGATCCCGTCATCAGCACGAGGCCGATGCCGAGCGCGACGGGGCTCAGCATCATGAGCCACGGGAACGCGGCGGCCTGACGCTCCTGAGCAGGTCGCGGGAGCGCGATCGGTCGCTCGTCGCGATCGGCGGGAGTTTCTGCTGCCCTGCGCCCGTTCACCCTGCGCCCGTTCGCCTTGCGCCCGGCCTCCTCGACCCCGGCCGCCACGAGCGCGTCCGCCACGAGCGCGTCCGCCTCGATCGCTGCGGTCGGGGCCGTCGCCGACCTTCCGACGACCACCGCCGCATCCGCCGAGGCGGCTGGCGTCATGCCGCATCCGCGCGGGAGTTCGCCGGTGCGTCGGCCCCAGCAGGCGTCTCGTCGCTCGTCGCACGGAATCGCCGTGGAGGTTTGCCGAACCACGGCGCCATGACGCCGTGGTCGACGAGCTGGCGAACTTCGTCGGCCAGTGTCGAGTGCGGCGATCTCTCGAGCGCGCGTTCGGCCCAGCCGACGGCGAGCGTTCCGTGCCCGAGCGCCCAGTGGAGCCACGAAATCGAGGCATACACGTCGGCACAGTGCTCGGCGTCGACCCACCGCGCGGCAACGCGGAGAATCGGGAGCGCGCGCTCGCACCGGTCGGGCTCGAACGCGTCGTACAGCCCGGCAGCTCCGCCCGGTTCGGTGAAGAACGCGGCGCC
>JBQDJW010000563.1:0-1061 GCA_052086425.1 Pseudoclavibacter sp.
ACTCCGACCGATTCCTCTCGGAGGTCACCGACTGGAGCGGCGACCAGACGCGCTTCTTCAACCCGGCGGCGGCGCTCGCCGACCGCTTTCTCATCGACGACCGGCTGCCGCTGCTGAAATTCGACACGCTGCGCTTCGACCCGTACGAACTCGGGGCGCGGCGCCTGCTCGCGGAAGCGGAGCGCCGCATGCCGCGGCTGATGTCGGGCGTGCGCGAGTTCATCGACGCGACCCGCGACCGATACCCGTTCCGCGCCGGCGAGACGAACGCTCCCGTCGGCGAACGGACCCTGCGCGAATCGGGGCTCGGTTACTGCCTCGACCCCGCCTCCCTGCGCGCGGGAGCCGACGGCGGGCCGGCGCATGCCCCGGCCCCGGCTCCGACCCCCGCCCCGGCTCCGGCCTTGGAAGGACTCCCGATCTCGTGAAATCGCGTCGCCCCATCATTCTGCTCGCCGCGGCGGGCGCCGTGCTGCTCGCGATCATCGCCGTCGGCGCGGTGCTGTGGCCGCCCCTCGCCTTCATCGGCCTCGGACTGCTGCAACTCGCCATGCTCGTGCTGCTGCTCGACACCCGTCGCATCCTCAGCGCTCGCGTGTTCGCGACGACCGCCAAGCTCGAGCGCCTCATCACCGGGCGCCGGCGCGATGCGGCGCCCGCTGCTGCCGCGCGCGCGAAGGCCGGGACAATGTCGGCCGGGCGAGCCGAGCCCGCCGGGTTGTCCGGCGCCGCGGCGGGGGCGGCGGGTGCGCCGACGGCGACGTCGGTCGAGGTCCGGCGCATCATGGCCTCGCGCATCTTCGACCCAGAGTGGTACGAGGCGCAGGCCGAGATCGAGTTCGACGATACAGCCGCGGCGGTCGCGCACTACCTCGCTACGGGCCGCGCGGCGGGGCTGTCTCCGCACCCGCTCTTCGACCCCGCGTGGACGCATCCGAAAACCTGGCGGAGCGCAACCGCCGACCCGCTGCTGCAGTACCTCGACAATCGCGACGGCGAGTGGGCGCGGTCGACCTCGTCGCTCTTCGACCCGGTCCACGCCGATGAACGCCTGCCCGAAA
>JBQDJW010000563.1:1071-2776 GCA_052086425.1 Pseudoclavibacter sp.
CGCTCGCCTCCTTCCTCCTCACCCGCGGCGAGACGGTCGCGCTCCCCGTCGCCCCCGTGAGCCCCGACACCTGCGGCGCATCCGGTCCCATCACCCTGGCCGCCGTGCGCGAACGGCTGATGCTCGAGGTCGAGGCTCGGCGCGAGCGCGAGGCGGCCCTGTTGCCATCGCGCGGCGTCGAAACGGCGCCGGATGCGGTGGGGGCGCCGGATGCGCGGGTGTCGGATGCGCGTGCTGAGCCCGCTCTCGGTGCCGTCACCGGGTCAGACACCGAGCTCGCGCGCACGCTCGAGGCCTTCGACGCCGGCGAGGCGAGGCCCCTCGTCAGCGTCGTGCTCCCGACGTGGAATCGGGCGCACCTGCTCGCCGACGCGATCGCGTCGGTGCACGCCCAGACCTACGAGAACTGGCAGTTGATCATCGCCGACGACGGCTCGGTCGACGACACCGAACACGTGCTCGCCGCCGAGGCCGCGCGCGACGCCCGCATCACCGTGCTGCGACTCGTGCACGAGGGCGTCTCTGCCGCGCGAAACGCCGCGCTCCGGGCTGCGACCGGCGAGTACGTCGCATTCCTCGACTCCGACAAGCGGTGGGACCGCGAGTTCCTGCGCACCATGGTCGGATACCTGCACGTGTCTGGCGCCGAGGTCGCGTACTCGGTCACGGCCGTGACCCTTCGAGGGAAGACGATCGTCACGTCGATCCCCGCGACCCGTGCGTCACTGCGCGTGAGCAACTCCGTCGACCAGACCGCGCTCGTCGCGACGCGCGAGCTCATCGAGCGCGTCGGAGGATTCGACACGAGCCTGCGGCGTGCCGTCGACTACGACCTGATCCTCGCGCTGAGCGAGCGCGTCGAACTCGCCATGGTGCCGTTCGTCGGCGTCCGCTACACCGAAGACGACCACGACCCGAATCGCATCAGCGAATTCGAATCGGTCGCTTGGAACTACCACGTCCGCGACAGGCACCTGTGGGCCGAGCACGAGCCGACCTCGCTCGAGACCGGCCTCGTGACGATCATCGTCGACGGCGTCGAGGCGGCGACGGAGCTCGAGGCGCAACTCGCCGACCTCGCGATCGTCGCGGGTTCCGTGCCGCACGAGATCATCCTCGTCACCGCGAACGACGAGTGGCCGGTCGTGCGGGCCGTCGCGCTCGCGCGCCTCAGCCGCGACGACGTGCGGGTCGTGCACGCCGTCGCCGGGGGATCGCGCCCGTTGTACGTCAACCGGGCGCTGCGGCGCGCGCGGGGCGAGCACGTGCTGCTCGTGAGCGGCGGCCACCTTGGCACGGATGCGAACCTCGCGGCCATGCGAGAACGTCTCGTCGAATCCGGGGCGGCGGCGCTGCATCCGGTCGTGACCGACGGCACCCACCTGATCCACGACGCGGGCATCGTGTACGACGGGTCGAGCTCAGACCCCGTGCGGTTCCTCGCGGGGCTGCCGCGCGACTGGCCGAGCTGGAGCCGCGACCTCGTCGCGACGCCGGCAGCTCCCCTGCCGCTGCTGCTTCGCACCGAGACCGCGCTCGCGCTGCGCGGAATGACCACGCTGACGCGCGCCCTGTGGGCCGACATCGACTTCTCGCGGCGCATCGCCGAGCACGCGGGCGAGGTGCTCCTCGATACGCGCAGCGCCTTCCAGCTCCTCCGCGGCACCGGCTACCAACCGACGGCTCGGGCCGAGGCAGACGTGCG
>JBQDJW010000564.1:0-2768 GCA_052086425.1 Pseudoclavibacter sp.
AGGCGGGGATCGCGGCAAAACCCGTGGCGCTCGCAACGCCCCGCTGCCACGCCGTTGCCGGCGAGCGGGTGCTGAGCTTGCGGGTGCCGGTGCCGATGCTGGACTGGTCGGCGGTGGCGGCCACGGCGGCGGCAGCGTTGCCGTCGGCAGCGGCGTCGGCGCCGAATGTGCTGGAGTCGTTCCTGTTCCCGTTCATGGCTCCAACGCTACGAAGCGGCACGCGTTCCCGGATCGGCCGCGCAGCCGAAGTCCGCCCGGCGCCGACCTCGCCCGCGTGGCCGAGGCGCCACGCCCACGCGGACCCATCACCCCGCCCCCGATACGCTCGACGGGTGACTCCCACACGCGGAAATCCTGGCGCATCCGGTTCGCGCGAAACCCCCGGCGCCGCCGCGGCACCGCTGCCCGACGCCGCGCCGAACGACCCGCTTCCCCGCCCCGGCACGGTCTACTTCATCGGGCGAGCGGTGCTTCGGCCGCTGTTCTGGCTGCTGTATCGTCCGCGCGTCATGGGGCGCCGCAACGTGCCTGCCGAGGGTCCGGTCCTTCTCGCGAGCAACCACCAGTCGTCGTGGGACACGGTCATGATCCCCGTCACCGCGCCGCGCCCCGTGCAGTTCCTCACGAAATCGTCATACTTCACGCGGACCGGCCGCGCCGGCGCCCTGTTGAAGTGGTTCTTCGAGTCGATCGGCGGCGTGCCGGTCGTCCGCGCGGCCGGGCGCGACGCCAGGGCGGCGCTCGACGCGGGCAGCCGCATTCTGCGGGCGGGCAGCGCGTTCGGCGTGTTCCCAGAGGGCACGCGCTCACGCGACGGCAAGCTGCACCGGGGCCACCCAGGCGCGGCGTGGATGGCGCTCGAGACCGGGGCGAAGGTCGTGCCCGTCGGTCTGATCGGCACCGACCGGATGCGCGCATTCGGCCACCTTCGACCGCGCGGGTCGGCGAATGGGCGCGTCGAGGTTCGGTACGGCGAGCCGCTCGACTTCGGCGACCTCGCCGGTCTGCCTGGTGGCAGGGCCCGCGCGGCAGCGACCGAGCGCATCATGGCGGCGATCGGGCGGCTCACTGGGCAGGAGATGACCGGGGAGGTCAACGCGAGCTCTCGCGACTGAACGGGACGCGACCGCTGACACAGGCCCAACGCATCCCTACTGTGTGGTCATGACGTCTCCGGATGCTGCGGCACCCCGGCGCGGCCGCGGCATCTTGCCGCCCGTCGGGTCGCTGACCGGCGCGTCGACGATGTTCCCGAACCGGTGGATCACGGCGGGCGCGACAGCCGCATGGATGTTGTTCTTCCTCGCGCCCGAACCCAGGCTCGCATGGCTCGCCCTCCCCGCCTGCGTGCTTGCCATGCTCGTCATGCCGGAGCGGCCGATCGTCGCGACGGCCATCGTGCTCGCGTCGAGCGAGCTCATCGCTCTCGACGGACTGCCATTCGGCGACGTCGAGATCCTGCTGCCGACCTTCGCCTCGCTCAACTGGCTCGGTCGTTCTGGCCGCCCGATCCCGATCGGGCTGATTGCCGTCGCCGGATTCACGCTCACGTCGATGCAGCGGCCCTCGCTCTGGCTCTCCGCTTTGCTCTCCGCCGGCACCGTGTACGGCATCGCGTGGGGGTTCGGCGCGCTCGTGCACCGGCGCGCGGTCGCGGCCGCCGGCGCCGTGCGCGTCTCGGAGCGCGCCGCCGCCGTCGACATCGAGGAGCTCGCGACCGCATCCGCCGCGGGCGAGCGACGCAGGCTCGAGAACAGCACGGTCCGCCGGCTCCGCGACACGCTCTCCTCCATCGCCCGGCTGGCTCGAAGCGAGCGCGAGCACCCTGAGCGAGCGCCGCTCGGGGAGATCCGCAGCACTGCCGACGGCGCGCTCGCCGACCTGCACGAGGACCTCGAGACGCTGACCGGCGACCGACCGGTACGACCGGCACATCCGAACGGCGCATCCTCGCAGCCAGACCGCGCGGACCGGCCATCGCCGCCCGTCGCAACCCCAGCATCCGGCCATCTGCCACCGGGCGAAACTCCCGCATCGCTCGCCGGTCGCATCGCGGTCGGCACCGCCATCGCAGCCGCGGGGACCGCGACCATGCTGGTGGGCACGGCGCTGCTCGGCGGCGAGTGGACGCGCCTCGCCTATCTGCTGCTCGCGGCGCTCCTCCCGCTCGCCGCTGTCGTGGCGCGCGCGACGCCGCTGCTGTCGGCCGCCCTCGCTGCGGTCGCGCTCATCGGCGCGGCCCTCGACATGCCCCACGCCCCCGAGGCGCTCGTGCCGACCGGCGCCGCCCTGCTCGCGCTGTGCTGGCGCCTTGCCAGCTCCGTCGACCTGCGTCTGCCGTGGCGCGACGACTGGCGCACCTACATTGCCGTCGGGGTGACCGTCGCGTCTGGAGTCGTGCTCGGCGTGCAGCACGGCCGGTCGAGCGCGGGGTTCGTCGTGCTCGCCGCCCTGCTTGCGGTCGTCGGGGCGCAGGCCTGGGGCGAGCGGGATCGCGTGACCCAGGCCGAGGAGGCGCGGGCGGCGCGGCTCGTCGCTCGCGCCGCGACGGCCCGGCTCGATGCCGAGCGGAACGAACGACGTGGCATCGCCCGCGACCTGCACGACGTGGTCAGCCACGCGATCGTCGGGATCAGCCTGCAGGCGCAAGTCGCCACGAGCGTCGACGGCGCCGCCCGGCGCGCCGCGCTCGACACCATCGCCGAGGTGGCCGCAGCTTCGTCGCGCGAGCTCGGCGCGTTCGCCGAAGCGCTCGGCCCGGGGGCTTC
>JBQDJW010000565.1:0-2763 GCA_052086425.1 Pseudoclavibacter sp.
CCGGTGATCGACGGCCTCCGACAGCAGCTCGCGCCAGGCGATCGCGGGCGCGCCAGGCGCACCCGCCAACACAGCGGCCCGGCGCCGGCGGCGCTGCAGCGCGCGCGCGACGGCCGGCACCGCGAGCACGAGCAGCACCGCGAGCGCGATGAGCCCGGCGAGCGCGACGGCCGGGCTGAGCCACGGCGCCGACGCGTCGTCGCCGGCACCGTCGTCTTGCGACCCGGCCTCAGCCGGGTCTTCGCTCGGCGTCGCCTGCGGTACGGCCGTCTGCTCGACCTCGTCGTCGGGAACGGGCTCCTCGGTCGTCTCAGTCGGCTCCTCGGTCGGCGTGTCGTCCACCTCGCTGATATCGGGCACGATCGTGTTGCCGACCCCGGCCGCGGGCGTCGACTCGAACGGCACCCAGCCGTAGCCGTCGATCCACAGTTCGGCCCACGCGTGGAGGTCGTGGCTCGTGACCTGGTAGACCACCTGGTCTTGCGAGTTGATCGAGATCGGCGTTCCGGGCGTGAACCCGACCTGAACTCGAGACGGAATCCCGAGCATCCTGGCCATGACCGCCATCGCGCTCGAGAAGTGCACGCAGTACCCGGCGCGCGTGTCGAGGAACTGCGCCGTCACGTCGAGGTTCGTGCCGTCGTAGCCCTCGGTGACCGGCGACGTCTCCGAGTACGTGAACTCGTCGCTCGTCAAGTACGCCTGCACCTGCTGCGCCTGCGCGTAGTGGGGCGCGTTCGGGTCGATGATCCCGTCGAGGGCCGCGCGAATGCGGTCGGCCGCCGCCCCCTCGGGCACCGACGTGGAGGCCTCGAGCTCGTCCGGCACGACGTACGCCGCCGCCGCGATGAGCTCGGGTGCCACGTCGAGGCGCACGCCCGAGTACTCGAAGTGCTGGCCGAGCGGCTCGCCGTCGACCTGGCGAAGGTCGCCGGTCGCCAACTGGTAGCCGTAGTCGGTCGAGAGGTTCTGCACGCGCGTGGCTGCCCCCGGGTGCGGCAGGTACGCGCTCACCCCCTGCTCGACGATGACGTTCGCGCCGAACGATGTGTAGGGGGCGCCGGCCGCCAAGCCTGCCGGCTGCGGCAGCTGGGCGCCGCCCGCCGTCGTCACGTCGGACGCGAAATCGCCTGGCGCCCACTCGCTCGCGCCGTCGAGCTCGCTGAGCGTCACGAGCGACAGATAGGGCAGCTGGCCAGACGACAGCGACGTCGCATACTGCAGCACGTTCACGGGCTCGCCCCGGCGCAGGTCGTCGCCGAGGTCGAGGATCGGATTCGCACGGTTCGTCGAGAGCGAGGCGCCCGCGCCAGGTGTCAACCACGCGACGCCTGGTGGCGTCGGTACGACGAACGACGCGACCAGCGCGATCACGACCCCGGCCGCCGCGACCCCGACCGCGCCGATCCAGCCGCTCATGCCGCGGCCGTCGACCAGGTAGCCGGCATCGGCGAGCCGGTCGTCGGCGACCCGCTGATGCCACCACGCGGTCGCGAACAAGTACAGCGCGAAGGCGCCGGCGAGCCACAGTGCGGGCATCAGGTCGACGTCTGGCACGCCGACCGCGACCGGCAGGATCGGGAACACCAGCACCGGCAGCACCGCAGAGACGCGCCCGCGCAGGCCGAACACGAACAGGTCGCAGAGCATCGCGATGACGCCGACGATCGCGATCAGTGCCGTCACCGCCTCGTGCGTCTCGCGCAGCGGCGGCGCATCCGACACCAGCTGCTCGATGAGCAGCAGCCCCTCGCGCCCCCACACGGCGAAGAAGTCGACGACCGAGTCGGGTTGCAGGCGAATCGAGAGCACCACGATAAACGCGATGATCGACGCGAGCGTCGGCCACAGCACCCCGCCGAGGAACGTGCGCACGATCGCGCCGCCACCGATCACGGCGACGATCATGACGATCGCGTCGCCGCCCCAGGACGAGGTCGTGAAGAGGGATCGCGCGAGCAGCGTCGCCGCGGCGATCACGAGCGCGAGGGCCAGTGAGACGAACCACGATCCCGTCGACGCGGGGTCGCGGACCTGCCGCGTTGCCGCCGTCGTTCCCGGGCTGCGCCCGCCGGTGTCCGCGCCGGGCTGCCGGCCGCGCGTCGCGTCGCTCGTCGCGCCGCGTCCCGCCATGGTTCCGGATGCTCCGCTCGCCACGCCCGCCACGGGTCGCGTTCCACGGGGCGTCGTCCGCGTCATCGGCGCGCCCCCGTCGTCGAGCCCGCGTCGCCGCGCACCGCGTTCTTCCACGGGTCGGCGTGCGCTGTCGACATGACGACGGTCTCCCAGCCGGCCTTGGCGAAGTCGCGCTGCACCTCGGCGACGTCGCGGCCGCGCGGTGTCGACGCGCCCGAGTGATCCCCGACGATCACGGCGATCGCCGGGGTGCCGACGGCGGCGAGGTCGCGAATCGCAGCGAGGTCGTCTCCGCCCAGTTCGCGGTGGATATAGACGAGGGGCGCGCGGCCGACCCGCAGCGCGCGATGCACGACGTCGCCGACCGTGCTCGGGCGCGCGGGGCCGTCGCCGCGCTCATTCGGCTGCGTATGCATGAGGTGACGCATGAGGGCGGACATCGACTCCTCGCTCGCGACGCGAATGCCGCCGAGGCGCGGGTCGTCTTCGCCGTCGAGGAACTCGTTCGTCTCGAACAGCTCGGTCTCATAGCCGAGGTCGTGCAACCGCGCCGACACCGAGGCGGCGACCGAGACGCAGTGCTCGAACACGGGGTCGACGCGGGCGCCGCGCGCCTGCTCGGGCGCG
>JBQDJW010000566.1:0-2738 GCA_052086425.1 Pseudoclavibacter sp.
ATCGTCTACGACTACCGCGCTCGGCCCGGCGGCTCGTCGATGACCGACGCGCTCGGCTCGGCGGCGGCGACGGTCGCCTACCTCGAGCAGGAGCGCGCCTGCGCCGCCGATCTGCGCGGCGAGCGAGGCACCCGCCTCGGCGCCGAGTACTGGCGGTCGATCCTGGGCGGCGACGTCTGGGTGGCCGCCGGTCGCCTGGCGAGTGGCCGGATGCTCGAGCCAGGCAACCAGTCAGCACAGGCGGACGAGGCGGTCGCCGGCGCGATCCGCGGGCTGCTCGAGCTGGCCTCGCCCGACGACTGGCGCGGCGTGGGGGAGTACCAGCGCCTCGGACTTCCGCTCGCGGCCGCCGGACGGTTCGACGACGTCGCGGCACTGTGGGGACTGGCCGGCCGAACCGAGGGGTTCTTCCGGTCCGCCGCCGAACCGGCGTCGCGCGAGGCGCTGCGAGCCGACGCGGCCGACGCGCTCGCGATCGCCGCGCGGCACCTCGAGAGCGGCCTGCACCGGTCGTCGGTCGCCCGTCTGGTGCACCGGCACGTGCTCGCCCCGCTCGTCGCCACGCCGGTTGCCTGGGACGACGCGCAGCGCGGGCGGGTGGTCGAGGGGCTGAGCGACCTCGCGAACCACCCCGATCTCGACCTCGCCGCGGCCTGCGGCATCGGCTCTGCCGAGGCAGGCCTGCTCGCGGCGCTCCTCGCGACGCCGGCGCCAGACGCGCCCGGCACCGCCGTATTCGGCACTCACGCATCCGGTCCTGGAGCATCCCGTACCGCCGCATCCGGATCATCGCCGAGCTCGCCCGCGACCGTCGCCGTGCGCGTCGAATCGGCGGGTACCGACTCGCTCGTCGTCGCGGCGGTCGGCGCGAGCGTCGCCCCCGGCCGCGTGTTCGCGAGGTGCGAGGGGCCCGGCAGCAGTGAGCACGTCGGCCGCGAGGTGCGGCTCACAGGCGAGCGGTCGGCGCGGGGCGACGAGTGGACGATGCGCCTCGACCTGTCGCCGCTGCCCCGTGGCACCGACTGGTCGATGCATGCCGTGCCTGCGCCGATCTCCGCGGCCCCGGTCTCTGCGGCCCCGATCTCTGCAGCACCGATCACCCTCGAGTGGCCGGCGGGCGCGCGCTCATGGGCCGGCGTGCGGCCGGTCGACGGCGCCGCGGGAACGACATTCCGACGCTTCGCGCATGGCGCCGGGCGACTCGGGCCGGCGATCCGCTGGCGGCTGCAGCGAGCCCGGAGGCGGATCGAGCGCGCGCTCGGGGCGTCGCGATCGGACGGCCGGGGCCGAGCCGGTCGCCGCGATGGGGGAGGCGGCGCGGAGTGAGCGACCTCTACGTGTTCCCGGCGTGGGAGACGAACCCGTACCTGGCGATGCTCGCGCTCGAGCCGCGCGCGCAGGGCTGGGGGGTGCGGGGCAGCATCCATTTCGACCGGATGCTCGGAGACGTCGACGGCCTCGGCGCCGGCGACGTCTTCCACCTGCACTGGACGGCGCCGGTCGCCGACGTCGCCCGCGCATCCGAGTTCGAGCGCCGCATCGAACGCCTCGTCGCGTCGTTGGATGCGGCGAAGGGCCGGGGCGTGCGGGTGCTGTGGACAGTGCACAACCTCATCACGCACGACGCGCGCTTTCCCGAGCAGGAGATAGCCCTCGCGCAGGCGCTCGCCGGGCTCGCCGACACCGTCATCGTGCTGAACCCGGCGACGGCCGAGGCGGTCGCGCCCTGGTACGAGCTGCCCGCCGAGCGGACGGTGCACCTGCCGCACGCGAGCTATCGGGGCGTGTACCCGCGGTCGCCGGGCCGAGGGCGCGCCCGCCGCGACCTCGGTATCCCGGCCGAGCAATTCGTGCTCGGCATGACCGGGGCGCTGCGCCCGTACAAGGGTGTCCCGGTGTTGCTCGAGGCGGCGCGGATGCTCGGCGAGGACGATCCGACCTCGACCGTGTCCACGGCCGCGCTCCTCGCGGGCGGCGCGAGCCGCACCGAGATCGAGGCGATCGAGGCCACGCTGCCCCGCCGGATACCCGTGCACCGCCGCTACGGCACGTTGCCGGACGCAGACTTGGTTCGGTGGACCGCCGCGAGCGACGTCTTCGTGCTGCCCGTCACCGGCATCCTGAACTCGGGATCGATGCTGTTCGCGGCAACGCTCGGCGTTCCGGTCGTGCTGCCAGACCTGCCGCACCTGGTTGCCGAGTTCGGCGGCGAGGCCTGGGTCGAGTTCTTCGAAGCGAGCGCACCCGACCGCGCCGCTGCCGCATCCGGCGTTACCACCGCATCCGGTACCACCACTGCACCGATCGCCACCGCCGCATGCGTCGCCGACGCCGTGCGCCGGGTGCGCGACGCGCCCCGCGAGCCGCGCGAGGAAGCGGCGCTGGCCTTCGCCCGAGCTCGCCTGCCCCGCTCCATGTCGGTGGACTACCTCCGATTATTGCGACGGTGACCAGCGCTTTCACGGCTGCGACGTGATGGTTTACTGTTCAGGGTCGCGAGGGGAAGATCGCGCCGCGCGTTCATCGCGTCTCAACCATGCAACGTTCGAAGTCGAGGCAGATCGTGTTCGACCCAGACCTCTATCGGTACCTGTACCCGGATGTCGTCGATCTCGACGACGCCGAGGCGCGGGCCCACTGGGAGCGCGCCGGCCAAGTCGAGGGGCGCGTCGCCGATCGCGCATCGCTGCTCGGGCTGCTCGAGGTCGAGGCAGTACAGTTTCCCGCCGGCTTCGTCT
>JBQDJW010000567.1:0-2726 GCA_052086425.1 Pseudoclavibacter sp.
TCGACATCGCGGCTCGCTCGATCGACCTACTCGTCGACGACGCAGAGCTCGCCGCCCGCCGAGAAGGCTGGGCCCCGCTCCCCCCGACGTTCACCCGCGGCGTTCTCGCGAAATACGCCAAGCTCGTGCGGTCAGCGGCCGAGGGCGCCATCACCGGGTAGCGCCTCCGCGCACCCATGTCGCCGTTCGAACCACAAGGACACATCACGCAATGACACAGGAAGCCGTGCCACGCATAGCGACCACCGCATCCGGCGCCCCCAGCGCGCCGGCGCGACCTCAACCAGAGCGCATGACGGGCGCGCAAGCCGTCCTCCGCTCGCTCGAGCACCTCGGCGTCACCGACGTCTTCGGTCTGCCGGGCGGCGCCGTGCTGCCGCTCTACGACGAACTCACGCAGGCCGAGAACGTGAACCACATTCTCGTCCGCCACGAGCAGGGCGCCGGCCACGCGGCCGAGGGCTACGCGGCCGCCACGGGACGGGTCGGCGTCTGCATCGCGACCTCCGGCCCCGGCGCCACCAACCTCGTGACGGCGATCGCCGACGCCTACATGGATTCGGTTCCAATGCTCGCGATCACGGGGCAGGTCTTCTCGCACCTCATGGGAACCGATGCGTTCCAAGAGGCCGACATCACCGGCATCACCATGCCGATCACGAAGCACTCGATCCTCGTGCGCACCGCCGAGGAGGTGCCGGGCGCGATCGCAGCGGCCTACCACCTGGCGGGCACGGGGCGTCCCGGCCCGGTGCTCGTCGACATCACGAAGGATGCGCAGCAGAACGAGGTCGCGTTCGAGTGGCCGCCGAAGATCGACCTGCCGGGCTACCGGCCGGTCACCAAGGCGCACGGCAAGCAGATCGCGGCCGCGGCCGACATGCTGCGCGAGGCTCGCAAGCCCGTCTTCTACCTCGGCGGCGGCGTCATCCGGTCTGGCGCATCCGAGGAGGTGCGCCGGCTCGCCGAGCTGTCTGGCGCGCCCGTCGTGACGACCCTCATGGCTCGCGGCGCGTTCCCGGATTCGCACGAGCAGAACCTCGGCATGCCTGGCATGCACGGAACCGTTCCCGCCGTGCTCGCGCTGCAGGAGGCCGACCTGCTGTTCACGATCGGCGCCCGATTCGACGACCGCGTCACGGGGAAGGCCCGCGACTTCGCGCCAGGCGCCAAGGTCGTGCACGTCGACATCGACCCGGCCGAGATCGGCAAGATCCGCGCGGCCGACGTGCCGATCGTCGGCGACGCGAAGTCTGTCGCACTCGACCTCATCGAGGTGCTTCGCACGACCAACGAGGCGATCGGCAAAGCCGACATCGCCGACTGGTGGTCGTACCTCGACGGTTTGCGCAAGGAGTACCCGCGCGGCTACACCGACACGAGCGATGGGCTGCTGGCCCCGCAGTACATCATCCAGCGCATCAGCCAGTTGACCGGCCCGGAGGGCGTCTACGCCGCCGGCGTCGGCCAGCACCAGATGTGGGCGGCGCAGTTCGTCGACTTCGAGCGGCCCAACCAGTGGCTCAACTCTGGCGGCGCCGGAACCATGGGCTACTCGGTGCCGGCAGCCATGGGCGCGAAGGTCGGCGAGCCCGACCGCGTCGTCTGGGCGATCGATGGCGACGGCTGCTTCCAGATGACCAACCAGGAGCTCGCCACCTGCGCGATCAACAACATCCCGATCAAGGTCGCCATCATCAACAACTCGTCGCTCGGCATGGTGCGGCAGTGGCAGACCCTCTTCTACGACGGTCGCTACTCGAACACCGACCTCGACACCGGTCACGAGACGAAGATGATCCCCGACTTCGTGAAGATGGCCGACGCATACGGCGCCCTCGGCATCCGCGTCACGAAGGCCGAAGAGGTCGACGCCGCGATCAAGCTCGCGCTCGAGACCAACGACCGCAGCGTCGTCATCGACTTCATCGTGTCGCGCGACGCGATGGTGTGGCCGATGGTTCCGCAGGGAGTGTCGAACAGCTTCGTGCAGTACGCGCGCGATCACAGCCCGTCGTGGGAGGAGGAGTAAGCATGTCGAAGCACGTTCTTTCACTGCTCGTCGAAGACAAGCCGGGTCTCCTCTCTCGCGTCTCCGGGCTGTTCGCCCGCCGCGGCTTCAACATCGACTCGCTCGCGGTCGGCACGAGCGAACTGCCGGGCCTGTCGCGCATCACGGTCGTCGTCGAGATCGAGGACTTCCCGCTGGAGCAGGTGACCAAGCAGCTCAACAAGCTCGTCAACGTCGTCAAGATCGTCGAGCTCGAGCCCGACAGCTCGGTGCAGCGCGAGCACATGCTCATCAAGGTGCGCGTCGACGGGCAGACCCGCTCGCAGGTCATCGAGGCCGTCAACCTGTTCCGCGCGCGCATCGTCGACGTGGCGCCCGACGCGCTCGTCATCGAGGTGACGGGCGACTCGGGCAAGGTGCAGGCGCTCCTGCGCATGCTCGAACCGTTCGGCATTCGCGAGATCGTTCGCTCGGGCCTCATCGCCGTCGGCCGCGGGCCTCGGTCGATGACCGAACGGGTCGGCAAGTAGCAAGCAAACTGCGGATGCGCCCCGCGGCCACGCGCGAACGTGACGTGGCCGCGTGGCGCGGCAGGCAGCATCCGGAACCAAGAACCGCAGCGTCACACAGTCAAGGAGAACCCACGTGACCGAAATCGTTTATGACAACGACGCAGACCTCTCGCTGATCCAGGGCAAGAAGGTGGCCGTCATCG
>JBQDJW010000568.1:0-2719 GCA_052086425.1 Pseudoclavibacter sp.
GGCCGAATCCGCGCCCGTGCGGCCCGCGCGCCCAGGGTTGGCCGTCGTGGATTCCCGCATCCGGTGCCCATGGTGGTCCGCTGTGACCACCGGGGCCGCCGGGGCCGTGGGGGTGGCGCCCGCCGCGCCGCAGTTGGAGCTTTGCGATGGCGCGCGCGATCGCCTCGACGTTGACGTCGTGGTTGGTGTTGTCGTCGTCGCTCGGCGTGCCCGGCTGCTGCGAATCCATGGGGTCAGGGTACATGTCGCTTGACATGCAATTGAATGCATGTCAGACTGCATGTACATGCACAATGACATGTGAATCTCGAAGGGGTGGCTCGCTGAGCAGCGTCGGAGTCCGGCGCCGAGTTGGACGCCTCGCGAGGTCATCACCGAGGGTGCGCGATGACAGGTCGCAGCGCCTCATGACGAAAGGACGTCGCATGAACACCGACTTCAACGACAACGAACGACCCGACAACGAACGACCCGACGACGAACGCGGCGGCGCGGAATCGCCCGGCGCGGACGCGCCGCGCGACGGGCGAGATGACGCCGAGCGCGGTGATGTCGCCGGCGGCGTCGAGACCCCGGACGAAGCCGACGCCCCCGATCGCCGTGACGGTGAACGAGGCAATGGTCATGAATACGGCCACGGCCACGCCTACGGGCAGGGCAAGGGCCACGGGCACGGCCTCGCTTACGGGCAGGGCCAGGGCCACGGGCACGAACACGGCAACTTCCATGGATTCGGCCGCGGCTACGGCTCTGGCCACGACTACACCCACGACGACGATCGCGCCGCATTCGCACACGCCGGTCACGAGTTCGGACGCGGCCGAGGTCGCGGACCATGGCACTGGCGAGCACGGGGCGGCGACGCCCCGCGACCGCACGAGGGCTGGCACGGCGACCACCCCGGTCGCCCCGAGCACGGACGCCCGGGGTGGGCGTCGCGCGAGGAGCGCCCTGGGCGCGACGGCTGCCCGCGCGACCGCTGGCACGGCCGAGGCTCCTGGCCGGGCCGCCCCGAGCATCCGGATGCCGTACCCGGCGTCGACCGCGAGCCGCATGGCGAGCCGCGGGGCATGGGTCGGGGCAAGCGCCGCTGGATTCGCGCGAACCGCGCGATGATCCAGCACGCGTACTGGCGCGGGTTCGAGGCGGGACTCGCCGAGGGGCGCGCCCGTTAACCGCACGAACCGCTCACAGCACGAATTCCGGGGAGTCTCGGCCTCGTGGTGGCGCATCCGCGTCGCCGCGGTCGCTACGCCCCGCGGGGGACTAGCGGGGCGCCCAGCTCGTTCGCGAGCGGCAGCGCGAGGTCGCCCCAGTCCTGCACTTCGAATCCCTCGAGCCCCTGCCACGCGGCGGCTTCGCGAATCGACTCGGCGACTCGGGGCGCGGCGTTGGCCGGTGCGTGCTCTTCGAGCCATGCCGATTGCACGCGCAGCACCCCGCGCTTGCGATCGTTCTTGAGGTCGACTCGGGCGCTCACGCGGTCTCCGATCAAGACCGGCAGCGTGTAATAGCCGAACTGTCGCTTGGGGGCCGGCGTGTAGATCTCGATGCGATAGTGGAAGTCGTACAGCCGAAGCGCGCGGTCGCGGAACCACACGACCGGGTCGAACGGCGAGAGCAGGGCCGTGCGGTCGATGCGCCGAGGGAGTCGGGCATCTCGATGCCGCCACGCGGGCAGCGGTCGCGCCCCGCGGTTCCACCCCTCGACCGCGACTGGAACGAGCTCGCCCGACGACTCGAGCTCGTCGATCGCGGTCTTCGCCGTCGTCACGGGAATGCGGAAGTAGTCGGCGAGATCGCCCGCGGTTGCGACGCCGAGCGCGATCGCGGCGCGGCGCACGAGTTCGCGGCGCGCGTCGTCGGCGTCGTGCTCGGTGTCGACGAGGTGATCGGGCAGCGCGTGATGCGGCAGTGCGTATCGGCGCTCGAATCCGACGCGAGGGGCCGCGACGACCTCGCCCGTGAGGAAGAGGAACTCGAGCGCGCGCTTGACCGCCGACCAGCCCCACCAGGGGCCGGTGCGCTGGTTCTCGTCGTGCTCGATCTCGCTCGCCCGCATGGGGCCCTTCTCGGCCAGCTCGTCGAGGAGCCAAGCGCGCAGTTTCGCCGTTGCGACGTATTGGTCGCCGTACTTCGTCTCAAGGCGATCTCGCCACGACCGCTTGCGGAACGCGAACAGCGGTAAGTCGTCGATCGGCAGGAACGTCGCCTCGTGCGCCCAGTACTCGGTGAGCGGGGCGTGTTCGCGGCGCGATGCGCGCGCCGCGGTTCCCGGACCGCTGGCGAGCCGGTCGAGCCGAGTGCGGTCGTAGGGGCCGAGGCGCGAGAACAGCGGCATGTAATGGCTGCGCTCCCAGACGTTCACCGAGTCGATCTGCAGCACCCGGAGCCGCTCGATCTCGGCCGCCAAGGTGCGGCTCGATGGTGCCGTGCTGCGCTTCGCCCCCGCGAACCCTTGCGCCCCGAGCGCGATGCGCCGCGCCTGTGCGAGTGAGAGTGATTCGACCATACGCGCACGCTATACGCCCCCTCGGACATTCGCGGACTGGTCCGCTGCCTCGCCAACCCTCATGTCGGAGAGGGTGATCGGCGACTGGTCTTTGCAGGGGCCGGTGCCGCCTCGCACACCCTCGCGGGCTGGCAGAGTGCTGTCCGGAGGCATCTGCGAGAGCACCTTGCCAGCCCGCGTCGACGACGACGTTCGGAACAACGTCGC
>JBQDJW010000569.1:0-2719 GCA_052086425.1 Pseudoclavibacter sp.
CACGGTGTCGACCGCTTCGTCTCGATGGGCTCCGCCGGCCTCGTCGAGGTGCGCGACACGAACGGCTGGTGGCCAGGCGGCGGCGAGATCTCGGCGCAGGACTTCGGTGACGTGCAGGTGTACGCGACCGAGGCCGACCCCGACAGCACGGCCGACATCGGCCGCTTCGTGTCTGGGCGCGCAGACCCCCTCGACTCGGGCTTCACCGAGTTCTCGTCGGATGCCGGCGACGGCCGTCCAGGCACGACCGGTCACGGCCACGCCAGCAGCGGCGACGACGTCGGGTATCTCGGGCCAGGGTCGAATAGCCTGTACAACATCGGCCAGATTCTCACCGGCCAGTACGAGTCGGTGAACGACGGGCGATAGGCGGCGCCGGGCCGACTGCCGACCCGACGGTCGACGTGAGGGGCGCGCGTGGCGTCCATGGCATCCGGATGCGAAGGGCGGGCGACCGTGATCGATCGCGAAATACTGCGCGGGCGGGTGAACGACCTCGAAGCGCTCGCTGAGGCGGCCCAGGCCGCGCTCGGCGCCGACGAGTGGTTCGCGGGCGCCCACGGCGCCGCTGCGACACCCAAGGTGGCGGCGAGCGGGCACGGCTACAGCCTGTCGTTGTCGCGCTCCTGCCGCGCCGCAGCTGGCATCGAGGGCGTCGCGACCCAGGCGGCCGACGCTCACGCCGCGCTCGCGGCGGCCGGCTGCGAGGTCGACGAACGCGTCTTCGGCGCAGGCGACAGCATCTGGGTCGTCGCGGCGAGAAGCGGCGACGAGGTCGTGGTCAAGCTCGCCTCGAACGGCAACCGGCTCGTGACCGCCGAATCGCGCGCATACGACGACGCGACGCTCGACGAGGCGGCCACGGCGCTCGCGTAGGCCGCCTCGGATTCGCGCCGGCACTCCGGGAAGAAACTGCCCATAACGGTCGTTCTAGACTGCGGGGATGGGAGGCTCGACATGACGGGTACGGATGCGGCAATCGCCGACGACTCGGTGGGCGCCACGGTCTCCGAGCGCCTCATCGCCGGCGGGCTCTCGCTCATCGCCGCGGGCGAGGAGGAGCCGAGCGTGCGGCGTCTCGCCGAGGCCTCGGGGCGTTCGACCATGTGCGTCTATACGCACTTCGGCGGCAGGCAGTCGCTCATACGATCGGTGCACGAGCGCGCGGCCGCGCGGTTCCTCGACGCGGTCGACGCCGCCGACGATCCGGTCGACGGGGCTCGCACCTGGTTGCAGGGGCACCCAGGCGTCGGCCTGTGGATGTTCGCGCCGACGAGGCAGGACGACTTGCGCGTCGACCGTGACACGTTGATCGCCGCGGCAAGGGCGCGTGTCGGCGCCGCCCTCGACGCGCTCGTCGGGGCGATCGTGCTGCGCACCTCGGCGTAGGGGTGATTCGGGACGACGGGCTGGTCGACAACGAAGGATGGGTGGGCGGAGCGAGGTGCGAGTGGAACCTGCGGCGTCGCGGTCGGGCTTCGAGCGCTGGGTCGAGCACTTCGAACGGAACCCCGTTCGGCAGCGGGAGCTCGAGCAGGCGTGGGACCATTCGGCTCCGCTGCGGCTCACCGCACGGCAGCGGCGTGCCCTCGTGCGTTCATTGCAGCGCTTCGAGCTCGGGGAGAGCGGTGATGGCGAACACCTCCTCGCCAAGGCTCGCGCGGCGGGCGACCCCGTCTACACGCGGGCACTCGAGTTGCTCGTCGGCGAAGAACAGCGTCACTCGGCACTCTTCGGCGTCGCCCTGCGCCGCATGGATGCGCCGTCGCTCCGGGCCCACTGGTCCGATTTCGCGTTCACGCGATTGCGTCGATCATTCGGCCTGCGGACAGAGATCGCGCTGTTCCTGATCGCGGAGTCGACCGCGGTCGAGTACTTCGAGGCGCTCGCGGAGCGGGCGCCCGATCCGATCCTGCGCGGCATCGGCGAACGCGTTCGGCGCGACGAGCGCGAACACCTGCGCTTCCAAATCGATCGGTTGCGCGTCGAGTTCGCGGGGGCTTCCACGCCGGTGCGACATGCCGCCCGGCTCGCGTGGTCGATCGTTGCGATCGGCGCTGCGACGGCGATGTGCGCCGACCACGCCGCCGCGCTGCGAGTCTGCGGGCGTCCGGCATTCGCGTACTGGCAGCGGGCGTTGCGGCGATTCGGCGGGTGCGCCCGGCTGGTGCTGCGCCCGTCGTCGTCGGGGGTCGGGCAAGGGCAGCGGCGACGCGAGGGTGTCGAGCTGCTCGGCCCGAGGTCCGCGTGGCCCGGGCCGGCGGCCGAGGGTGAGTCGGCGTAGGCGGGATGCGGTCCGCGCGTGACGTCTCGGGCCGGATGCTCGGGGGCAGTGCGCGGGCGACCGCTGCGACGCTAGGGTGTTGCGGTGCGCCGATCCATCTACAAGTCGCCAGCCGAACTCGCGGCGATGCTGCCGGCCGGTGAATTGACCCGCGCGGCACTCGACGCGGTCGAGGCGTCGATCCGCCCGGGACTCACAACGTTCGAGCTTGACGCGATCGCCGAGCGCACGATCCGCGACGGCGGCGGCGAGCCGAACTTCGCCCTTGTGCCCGGCTACCGGCACACGATCTGCGCGTCGGTCAACGACGCGGTCGTCCATGGCATCCCGAACAACACCCCGCTGCGTGCCGGCGACCTCGTCTCGATCGACTGCGGGGCCCTGCTCGGCGGCTGGAACGGCGACAGCGCGCGCACCTTCATCGTGCCGAACAAC
>JBQDJW010000570.1:0-2714 GCA_052086425.1 Pseudoclavibacter sp.
CCGGTGACCATCAGAATGGCGGCGCTTCAACCGCTTCAACCACTTCAGACTCCTCGTCCTCGGTGCCCGCTTCGTGCTCACCGATCGTCACAGCTTCACTGGTCGCGGCGTCGGTAGTCGATTGCGCCTCGCGCGTGCAATCCACGGCATCCTTGAGCCTCGACGCCTCGGTCGTTGTGAAGATCGGCCCGATCGGCGGGGCGTGGCTCGAATGCTTGAGCCCGGACGGTGCCGTCCAGATGAGGTAACCCGGATGTTCGGGGTCGTGGCGCACAACCCACGCGGTCGAGTGTTTGAGCGTGTGATGTCGCTGGCAAAGGCACTCGAGATTCTCCGTCGCGGTCGGCCCGCCCTCGGCCCAGGCCTTGGCGTGATCGATGTCGCAGCGTCTCGCTTTCCTTCGACAGCCTGGGAATCGGCAGGTGATGTCGCGAGCGCCGACGAGGGCACGCTGCGCCGCGGTCGGCCGATACGTGTCGACTGACCTGGCGACGCCGGTCACAGGATCGGTGATGATGCGCATCCAGCTCGGAGCGCTCGCGGCATACCGCTTTGCGTCGTCGAGGGGAATCGGCGACGAACCGTCCAGGGTCGCGGGCTCGACGTCGACGCCGAGGAGCGTGAGCGCGGGGACCGTGATCGCGACCGTCGCGTCGATGCCGCGACCTGTCGCGTGCATCTCGCTCGGCTCGCCGGTGAGGAGCATGTCGGCGAGCACATCGGCGCGGATCTGCTCGAACGTGCGCGGGTCGGCGGAAGCAACCTCAGCATCCGACGCGGTGTCTCCGCAGCCAACGCCGTGCTCGGTATTGCTTTGTTCCGCACTGCTTTGATCGGCACTGCCCTGGTCAGTGCTGCCCTGCTCAGGGCTGCCGTGCTCAGCGGCGTTGACGTCGTCGCGGTTCGAGCGCGCGATCGCCGCGGCCTGCTCGGTGAGCCGGTCGTAGATGCCGGCCGCGATGTCGGCGCTGAGAAGGGCGCCGAGCTCGCTCATCCCGTCGCCGGCGTCGCGAATCCAGACGCGTCGCCCTGCACGGGCGGCGCGCTTGCGCTGCTCCGCTGTCTGACCGAGGAGCCGTGACGCGAGTCGGCGGCAGCGGTCGCGAAGTGTCGCGGCCGTGCGCCCGTCGGCGAGCTGAATCGACTGCTGCTCGTACTCCACGAGCCGCGCGTCGGCCTCGTCGACCGTGACGCGGAGTCGCTCGTGCTCGGAAGGGCCCGTCGTGCGATCGCGGAGCGCTCGTTCGAGTGCCCCTTCCGCGGCGTGCTTGGCATCGACAAGCGGCGCTGCCTCATCGGTGATCGCGCGGACGTGCCGGCGGCCGATCGTGCCGTCGAACATGTCGTCGAAGAGGCCCGGGAGGTGATCGATGACCTGCGACGCCTCGGCGAGCTCGGCCTCGACCTGGCGTCGCCCGATTCTGCGAAGGGCGCAGATCTCGGCGACCACATCGTCGTAGACGTGGTCGGGGATCGAGCCTCGTGCGCCGCGCCGTTCGCGCACTTCTTCGGGGAGGCCCATGAGGTACGCGGTCTCAGCGGCGATGCGCACATCTTGCATCGCCGCAAGTTGCCTCGCGTGGACCGAGGCCTCTTCGAGTTCAAGCATCGACAGGTCGTTGAGTGCCTCGCGCCGAGTGCCCCCGCGCCGTGTCCCGGGTGCAGGTGCCATCGACGCAGGCGCGCCCGACGCAGCCTCGTGCGAGTCTGGCTCGCTCGAGGCTGGTGAGGGTGGCGTGTTCGATGACATGCTGATAGCTTAGCACGACAATAGAAGAAAACTACGAAGAAGTTCCTGGGAAGATCTGCGCCCTGAAGGCACCATCGCCTCAATGGCAGGCGGAGCATCCCTGCGCGTGCTGAAAGGAGTATCCATGCAATACCGGCGCGAACATCCAGGGTCCTCGCCCGTGCGCCGAAAGGCCTTCGCCGGTGACGCCGGTGACGCCGGTATCGCCAGTATCGTCAGGGCTCGATGGGGACAATGACGTGCTGGCATGTCGCACCGCGGCGGCGACCCGTTACCGCGACCGAGGTGGCGTGGCCGGTGCGACAGCCGAGGGGCGGATGCGGCGGCCGATGCCTGGCACCTCCACCTCGTTGAAGCCAACGAGACCATGCTCGAGGTGTTCACCATCGACTGACAGCGTGGCAGACCCGATCCTGTATCCGAACCTCTGCATTCGAACCTCTGCATCCGAACCTCTGCATCCGAACTCCTGTACCCGAACCCGAACCCGGCACTGCCGCCGGAAACCGAAAGGACACCCGTGACAATCACGACCGAGTCGTCCCGCGAGATCGTGCTCGCCTTCTACGAGCGCTACAACCAGCGCGATGTCGAGGGCGCCATGTCGTACCTCGGCGAGACGTACACGCAGCACAATCCATGGGTGAGCGATGGGCCGGAGGGCTTTCGCCGCTTCATCACGTTCCTGCGCGACAACTTCCCCGACGGCCGCAATGAGGTCAAGCGCGTGATCGCCGAGAACGACCTCGTGTGCCTGCACGTCCACTCGCGCCGGGTTCCGGGCGAGACGGGGCGCACGATCATGGACGTGTTCCGAGTCGACGAACGCGGCAAGATCGTCGAGCACTGGGACGTCGTGCAGAACATCCCCGAGAACATCTACCCGCCGATCAACGACAACGGATACTTCTAAGCCGGCGACCGATTCACCGGATGCGCGGGTCTCGTCATCGATCAATGAACC
>JBQDJW010000571.1:0-2713 GCA_052086425.1 Pseudoclavibacter sp.
GTCGTCGCGGCCGAGGTACCCGATCTCGCCGAGCACGCGGAAGAGCTCCTGCCAGTTCACGTCGCCGTCGCCGATGCGCAGGTGCTGGTGCACTCGCACGGCATTCCCCGGCGGGTTCGTGATGTACCGCAGCCCGTGCGACCGCGTGTGGTCGTAGGTGTCGGCGGCATACACGGCCCCGAGGCGGTCGCCGATCTCGGGCAGCAGCGTCGTGGCCCGATCGCCGTAGTGGAACGTGTGCGAGGCCACGTACACGAATCCGATCGACGGCGAGTTGAGGCCGCGCAGCACGCGCCACCCCTCGAGCCCGTCCTCCACGAAGTCATCGGGATGCGGATCGATGTTCAACCGCAGGCCCTCGCGTTCGATGATCGGCAGCAGCTCCTCCATCGACCGGTAGAACGCGGCTTCAGACTCCTCCGCCCGCTCCGGCCGCCCCGAGAACTCGGAGTTGATGACCGGCACACCGAGCTCGACCGCGAGCTCGATGATGCGCCTGAAGTTGCGCACCGCAGCCTCGCGCTGCGGCTCGTCGGGCCACGAGATGCGCTGCACCGGCAGCAGCGCTGGGATCGTGACGCCCGCGTCGGCCGCCGACTTCTTCAGCTTCGCGACCATGCCATCGTCGGCCTTCGGGTACCGGAAGAACGGCCCGAAGTCGGCGTGCGGCGTGAGCTGCAGGTACTCGTACCCGGCGCGCGCGGCGACGTCAGGGAACTCGAACAGCGAGTGGGTCGCGTGATAGGGGGTGGGGTCGAGGGCGATACGGACCATGGGGTGCCTCCAGTTTCGGTGCGCTGCGGATCTCGGTGCGCTGCGGGCGACGTCGCCCACGTTGTCGTCGGGTGGGGCGGCCGGCGTCCCGGCCGAGCGGGCAGCGTACCTGTCCCGAGCCGGGCGGGGCCCCGATGCGGCGGGGCGTCAGGCGTAGAAGTCCGGCCGCGTTCCGCCCGGCACCTCCTGCGGACCCTCGCCGTGCAGCGCTCGCACGCCGGCCTCGCACGCGAGAGCCACGAGGTAACCGTCCCACGCATTCGGGCCGCCGACGAGCGTGCCGTCGTGGATCGCATCGATCCAGCTCTGCACCTGCGCGTCGTAGGCCTCGGCGAAGCGCGTCGCGAACCCCGCGTGCTCGCCGATGCTGAACCGGCCTTCGCTCCAGCGCTGCAGGCCCGAGGGTTGGCCGATGCGGGCGATGCCGCGCTCGAACACGGCCTCGGTGGCGACCTGGTAGCCGAACTGCACGCTCACGTTCATCTCGACGTCGGCGAGCACGCCGTTCTCGAGTTCCATGAACACGAGGATCGGCTCCTGCAGCCGCTCGGGGGTGAGCGAGTTGCGCCGTGGGAACTTCACTTCGATCTGCCGGATCGGCGACCCGGCGACCCATGGGACGACGTCGAGCTCGTGCACGACCGAGTCGGTGATGAGCATGTCCTGCGTGTACGAGTCTGGCACCGACGGGTTGCGGTGCGCGCAGCGCAGCATGAGCAACTCGCCCTCGTCGCGCGAGGCGACGAGGGCCTGCATTGCGGCGTATTCGGGGTCGAATCGGCGCATGAAGCCGACCTGGATGTGCGGACGGTCGAGCGTCTGCTCGCGCTCGAGGATCGCGAGCGAGGTCTCGGAGTCCGGGGTCAGCGGTTTCTCGCAAAGGATCGGCAGGCCCGCCTCGAGCGCCGGAACGAGCACGGGCTCGTGGAACTTCCCCGGCGTCGCGATCAGCACGGCGTCGAGCGCGTCGGCATCGAGCGCGTCCTCGATGCGCGTGTAGGTGCCCGACCCTGGGGCGTTCGCCGCCGCTGCCGCGGCGCGCCCCGCATCCGGTTCGATCACGGCCGAGACGATCGCGCCGCTGATGCTGCGGCCGATGCGGGCGATGTGCTCCGAGCCCATGAGGCCGGCGCCGACGACGCCGACTCGGATGTCCTGGTTCATTGTGCGCCTTTCGGGTGCGGGTCCGCGCCGAATCGCGGCGGCGGGCGATGGGGGTGGATGCGCCTCAGCTGACGCGTGCGAGATGGGTGCAGCCGAGGATGTGGTCGCGCGTGCGCTGCGCGATCGGGAACGGGGCGTCGACGTCGCAGCCGTACATGTCCTGCTCGACGATCGCGAAGATCTCGGGGTCGATCCTCGCGACGGCCTCGATGACGGGCCCAAGGTCGGGCACGCCGTGCGGCGGCTCGATCATGATGCCCTGCGAGACGGCCTCGGCGAACGGCACGTCGTTCTTGAGCACGTCCCACAGCAGCGACGTGTCGACCTGCTTGAGGTGCAGGTAGCCGATGCGGTCCGGTCGCTCCTCGATGAGCTTCACGTTGTCGCCGCCGTAGTAGGCGAAGTGGCCCGTGTCGAGGCAGAGGTTCGTGTAGCGCGGGTCGGTCTCGTCGAGGAACCGCACGACCTCGCGCGTCGTGCCGATGTGACTGTCGGCGTGCGAGTGGAACTGCTGCTTCACCCCGTACTCCTCGAGCATGGCCTTGCCGAGCCGGTCGTGTCCGGCGGCGAGTTTCGCCCACTGCTCGTCGGTCAGGGTGCGCGACTCGAGCACCTCACTCGTCGCGTCGCTCCGCCACAGGTCGGGGATCACGACGATGTGCTCGGCCCCGAGCTTCGACGAGAGCCCGGCGACCTTCACGGCCTGGTCCCAGGCGCGCTGCCACTCGTCGTCGCTCTTGTGGAAGCCGGTGAACACGGTGCCGCCCGAGAGCTT
>JBQDJW010000572.1:0-2710 GCA_052086425.1 Pseudoclavibacter sp.
CCGCGCCCGCGCGCACGCCGCCGCCGCGCTCACGCCCCACGTTGTGGGAGTTCATCGCGTTCGTGAGCACGATGTAACTGTTCGCGTCGAAGCGCCGCGTGAAGCGATTCCCGTGGAAGTCAAGGTACGACTCGACCGAGTAGCGTCCGCCCTCGCTGCCGGGCGAGAGGTTCGATTGCCACGAGCGGCCGAAACGGTCGTCGAGCTCGGTCGTCGAGCGGTAGCCGAGCATGGCAAGCCGACGGGCGAGCGCGAGCCCTCGGTGCGGCCCGAAGCCGGCAGGCTCGTCGTAGTAGTCGCCGTTGTGGAAGAACCCATCGAGCCGGATGGCGTCGTTCTGGAGCGTGTTCTGGGCGATGGTCTGCGCGTCGAGCAACGCGGGCGCGCTCAGCACGACGAGACGCGCAACGCGATCTGGGAACATGAGCCCCCACTCGAGCACGTGCATACCGCCCATCGAGCCGCCGATCACTGCCGCGAACCGCTCGATGCCGAGCTCGTCGGCGAGCGCCGCTTGCGCGCGCACCTGATCGCGAATCGTCAGCGCGGGGAATCGCGAGCCGTACTCGGTTCCGCTCGTGTCGAGGCTCGAGGGCCCGGTCGATCCCTGGCAGCCGCCGAGCATGTTCGGAGCGATGACGCAGAACTCGTCGGTGTCGAGCGGGCGCCCTTGGCCGACGAGGCCTGGCCACCAGCCCGCGGTCGGGTGCCCGGGGCCCGACTGACCTTCGACGTGCGCGTCACCAGTGAGGGCGTGGCAGACGAGAATGACGTTCGAGCGATCCTCGTTGGGCTCACCCCACTGCTCGTAGGCGAGCCGCATGAGCGGCAGGCTGCCGCCGAGCTCGGCCTGGAACCCGTCGAGCCAAGCGAATCGGCGGTCGCCGGCTGCGGTTCCGTCGCGCCACGCGCCGCTCGCCGGCGGGCGCAGCGCAGCGGCCCGGACCTCGTCGGGGCCGATCGGCCCCTGGTGCCCGGGCGAGTCGTCGTGTTCTGACCAGCGCATAACCAGCAAAGCTTACGTGCAGGCAGCGACCCGCAAAGAATCACGTTGCGTCGTGTCGCCGGACTGTCGGCCTCCATCGCGAACGAGGCGGCATCCCAGGGCGTCGAAGTCCCATCGCGCCTCGACGTTGCCAGGTCGCACGACGCAACCGCGCGCATTCGGTGCCGCCGCGATGAGACGGCGGGGGCGCATCCGGATGCGCGCGGTTGCGTGCCGGGGCCCGGCAGGATGCGTTCGGGACGGCGTCACGCGTGCGACGCCCCGAAACGCCGAAACGCCGAAACGCTACGCGTCGTCGCCCGCCGTTGGAGCCGTCGCCGTCGCGAGCGCCTGGTCGAGGTCGGCGATGAGGTCGTCGACGTGCTCGATACCGATCGAGAGCCGCACGAGGCCCGGCGTGATGCCTGCCTGCAGCAGCTGCTCCGGCGTGAGCTGCGAGTGCGTCGTCGAGGCCGGGTGCACGATGAGGGAGCGCACGTCGCCGATGTTCACGAGATGCTTGAACAGCTCGGCCGACTCGACGAGGCGGCGGCCAGCGTCGACCCCGCCCTTGAGCTCGAACGAGAGGATCGCGCCGGCGCCGTTCGGCGCATACTTCTGGCCCAACTCGTACCAGGGGCTCGCGGGCAGTCCCGCGTAGTTCACGGTCGAGACGCTCTCGTGCGCCTCGAGCCACTCGGCGATGCGCTGCGCATTCTGCACGTGGCGCTCGACGCGCAGGCTGAGGGTTTCGATGCCCTGGATGATCTGCCACGCGCTCGCCGGGGCGATCGACGCGCCGACGTCGCGCAGCAGCTGCACGCGCGCCTTGAGGTGGAACGCGTTCTCGTTGCCGAGGGCGCCCGTGTAGCTGAGGCCGTCGTAGCTCGGGTCTGGCTCGGTGAGCCCGGGGAATCGGTCGACGTGCTCCGACCACGGGAACGTGCCGCCGTCGACGATGACGCCGCCGATGACGGCGCCGTGCCCGCCGAGATACTTCGTCGCCGAGTGGATGACGATGTCGGCGCCGTGCTCGAGCGGGCGGATGAGGTAGGGCGTCGCGATGGTGTTGTCGACGATGAGGGGAACGCCCGCCTCGTGGGCGACCTCGGAGATCGGGGCGATGTCGAAGATGTTGACGGCCGGGTTTCCGATCGTCTCGGCGAAGAACAGCTTCGTGTTGGGGCGGACGGCCGCGCGCCACGCCTCCGGGTTGTTCTGGTCCTCGACGAACGTCGTCTCGATGCCGAGCTTCGCGAGCGTGTACTTGAACAGGTTGTTGGTGCCGCCGTAGATCGACGTCGACGAGACGATGTGGTCGCCCGCTCCTGCGATGTTCAGCACGGCGAACGTCTCGGCGGCCTGGCCCGACGCGAGCGCCAGCGCGCCGGTTCCGCCCTCGAGCGAGGCGACGCGCTGCTCGAGCACGGCCGTCGTCGGGTTCGTGATGCGCGTGTAGATGTTGCCGAGCTCGGTGAGCGCGAACAGGTTCGCGGCGTGCTCCGCGCTGTTGAAGACGTACGAGGTCGTCTGGTAGATCGGCGTCACGACGGCGTTGGTCGTCGGGTCGTCCTGGGCGCCGGCGTGTACCTGGCGCGTCTCGAAGTGCTGCGTCATCTGGGCTCCTGCATCGTCGGTCGGTCTCGAGCCATCGCCCGAGCGCGTGAAGGTCTGCGTCATTGCGCGTCCCTGTACGCCGGATGCGCGTGACGGCCCGGCGGGGAC
>JBQDJW010000573.1:0-2693 GCA_052086425.1 Pseudoclavibacter sp.
TCAACCTGCCCTCGGAGGACGTCGTGCACCAGCACGCGAGCGTGAACTCGACACCGCTCGTCTACCGCGACGGGGAGTTCGGCTACCTCTCGGGCGACGCGATCACGCCGCCGACCGGGTCGGAGCGCCTGACCGACATGCTGCCGAATCTCGACGCGACGCGCGGAACCGTCTCGGTCGATCAGGGCATCGGCGCGTTCCTGACGCCGAGCGGCGTCATGGCGATCCCATTCCTCACGGGACAGCCCGTCGCGATCGACGCCCGCGAAGACGTCGTGCTGCCGAGCATCGATCCATACGGGTTCATCTGGACGGTTGCACGAGAAGACGCCGACATCCACGTGTCCGACATCTCGCGCCAGTTCGACGTGGGGCTCGAGCTCGGCTCCTACGGGAGTGACGGCATCCTGTCGCTGCAGGTCAGCCGCGACGGCGCCCGCGTCGCAGCGCTGGTCGAGGATGAGGATGTCATCCGGCTCGTCGTCGCCGCGATCGAGCGCACGCCGGGCGGCGGCGAGCCGACCGGCATCGGCACCCCGATCTCGATCCCGCTCGGCGAGGGCCGGCCGACGGAGGTCACGTGGGTCGATGGCACCTCGATCGCCGTCATGTCGACCGACGGGCAGGGCACGAACTCCGTGCGCACCCAGCTCATCGGCGGCGAGGCGGAGGCGTACGGCGCCGTGCAGAACGCGACGCAGATGGCGGGCAGCAACACGCTCGTCGGCCTCCGCGTCATCGACTCGGGCGGCAACCTCTTCGTGCCTCGCGCGGGGCGCTGGTCGGAGCAGGGCGCCCGCATCGACTTCCTCCTGACGCAGGCGTAGACGCCGGCGCACCGGTCACGTCGGCGCAGCCGTCGGTTCGTCGTCACAGGGCGGCGAATCGGCTGGCAGCCGGCATTCATCCACAGGCGCCCGGCGGCACGGATGCGCGTGACCGGCGGCCGTGACAGCCTGCGCGCGTGCACGAGACTCGCGCGACCGCCGCATCCGGACCCGCCGGTTCGATCGCGGCCGGTCTGCGCGAGCGGGCGGCCGGGGCCGCTCGCGCCGGGCTCGATGCGCTCGCGACGATCGCGCCGGTCGACTG
The DNA here is from genome assembly GCA_052086425.1 of Pseudoclavibacter sp. Classification (GTDB taxonomy): domain Bacteria; phylum Actinomycetota; class Actinomycetes; order Actinomycetales; family Microbacteriaceae; genus Pseudoclavibacter. Next base: position 1,093 of record JBQDJW010000573.1, read on the forward strand.
CCCCGCATGCGCCGCACCGTCGATCGGGCTGTGCCCCAGGTGCCTCGCCGAGCTGCGAGACGAACGTGTGCCCCGCACTGGTCTGCTCGACCCCGGGGCGGACGCCCAGGCGGGGACCGGCAGCGGCCTCGTTCCGATCGCGACCGCCGTCGTCTACGACGGCGTCGCGCGACGCCTGATCGTCGCGCTCAAAGAGCGAGGGCGCATGGATGCCGTCGGCCCGCTGGCGGCGCTCGCCCGCGTCGCGCTCGGGGTGGCGGGGCTCGAACGATCCGGGCAGGGGCGCGACGCGACTCGGGAGGCGCGGCAGGAGCATCCGGGCCTCGTCCTGGTGCCGGCACCGTCGCGCCGCCGATCGACGCGGCAGCGCGGCTTCGTGCCGATCGAGCGGGTGTGCGAGGTCGCGCTGCCCGGCGCCGCGATCGGCCGATGTCTGACGGTCCGCCCCTCGGCGCGAGACCAGGCGGGGCTCGGGCGAGGTGCGCGCGCCGCGAACCTCGACGGGGCGATGCGCGCGTCGGCCGCGGCGGCCGGCCGACGGGTCGTGCTCGTCGACGACATCGTCACCACGGGCGCGACCGCCAGGGAGGGGATCCGTGCGCTCGAGGCGGCGGGAGCACGGGTCGTCGCGGTCGTCGCGATCGCCAGAACGATGCGCCGATGGGGCCGTGCAGGGGCGTGGGCAGGGGCAGCGTCGGATGCTGTTCGCGATTCGCGCAGAAGTCCTACATGAACAATTGATGTCGACCTGGGAAATGCATCCGGAACGGAGTGTGGCGGAGTGCCTACTATTGACGGATCTGACGAAGCGCTGTGGCTTCCCCAGGGGCCCAGCGCCCCCGATAGAGGAGGGTGACATGGACATCACCATCACCGGTCGCAACACCGAGATTCCCGACCGCTTCCGCTCGTACGCCGAGGAGAAGACGCTCGCGAAGGTGTCGCAGTACGACGGCCGAGCCCAGTTCGCCGAGATCAAACTCACGCGACGCACCGACCGTCAGGGGAACATCCTCGACAAGGGCAAGGTCGAGATCACGCTGATAGGGCCGGGACCGGTGATCCGCGCGGAGGCCGAGGCCGGCGACAAGTACGCCGCCTACGACCTCGCGCTCGACAAGCTCGTCGAGCGTCTCCGCCGCAACAAGGACCGGGGCAAGGTCCACCGGGGCAACCACCGCCCGACCGCCCTTCGCGAGGCCGCCGTCGAGAACTTCGCCGGCGTCGGGGTCGTTCCGGCGCAGCCCGAGAGCATTCAGCAGCTGCGCGGCGAGGCCGTCGAAACGATCGGCGAGGTCGAGGACGAGCAGTACCCGGTCGAGGAGTACTCGCCGGTGGTGATCCGTGAGAAGGTCTTCGAGCCGAAGTCCCTGTCCAAGGACGAGGCGGTCGATCACATGGAGCTGCTCGGCCATGACTTCTTCCTGTTCATCGAGGCCGAGTCCGGCCGTCCGAGCGTCGTGTACCGCCGCACCGGGTGGGACTACGGCGTCATCGGCCTCGGAACATCGCAGCCCTCTGCCGCTGGAGGCCAGAAGGCCGCGACCTAGGGCGTGTCTGACAAATGGTGGGTCCAGGCGATGACGGTGTGGAGAACGACG
>JBQDJW010000574.1:0-2685 GCA_052086425.1 Pseudoclavibacter sp.
ATGGCGGCCCGCGTGCAGCCGAACGACGAGTCGCTCGCCCATGTCATCGACCCCGCCGTCGACCCGGTGCTCGACGCGATTCGCGCGAAGGCGACGATGCCGAACGGAACCTCGGGCGCATCCGGCACCGCCCCGCGCCGACAGGAGATGCGTGACGTCGCGAAGATCGCGGCCGCGGTCTTCGCGGCCGTCTCGAGTCTCGAACTCGAGGTCGTCGCCGACCCGGCGAGGCCGCCGAGCGAGGCCGCGGACGAGACGTCGGACGGTCCGCGGCACGACCACCCGGGCCCGGCCGTACCCCACTGCGTGCGCGCACCGGCCGCGATCATGGCCGGCGGACGGGCGACGCCCCTCGAGCTCGCGACGCTCGTCGCCGCGGGTCTCGAGCGCGCGGGAGCGCGACCGGTCATCGTGCGGGCGAACGGGAGCGCGCTGGTCGGCACCCTCACGGTCGACCGCGTGCTCGCCGACGACGTGGCGACCGACCTCGCCGAGCTCACCGAGTTCGCGAAGACCGGCGAGCTCGCGATCGCCGACGCGCACACCGTCTCGCGCGAGTACGCCGCTCCCCTGCGCGACGGCGCCCGCGCCGCGGCCCGTTGGTTCGTCGACGGCGCGCCCGGCTTCGTCGACGCGGTCGACGTCGCAGCCGCGCGCGAGCACGTCCGCCCGGTCGGCGCGGCTCAGGGTCGGCGCCGCACCGGCGACGACCGCTTCGCGGAGTGGACCAGGTCGATCCTCGACCTGTCGATGCGCAACCCGCTGCTCAATCTCTCTCCGGCGCGCGGCCTGACGCTGCAGACCGGCGAAGCGACGTTGGAAGAGCTCGTCGACCTGCTCGGCCAGGGCTCGGGCCAGCCGGTACCAGTCCGCGGCGACGACGAGTTCGAGGAGTTCGCACCGAGCGGTGACGGCGCGGACGCCGTCGCCCCGCCCACGAGCGCGACGGAGGCCGGGCAGACTGCGCTCGACGCGGTCTTCGCCGAGCGGGGGGTCATGTTCGCGCGGACGCCTCGAACCGAGGTCGATCAGACGCTGCGCCGCCTGCAGCGCGACGCCAAGCGGATCGTCACCGAGACCGGCTCGAACGACCTGTTCCTCGCGCTCGGCTCGTTGCGATGGCGCGATCGGTTCGGCGATCGGGCGCACGCACCGCTCATGCTGCTCCCCGTCACGATCGATGGCGAGCGCGGCGGTCCCTACGCGATCCGGTACGACGACGCCGCCGAACTCGTGCCGAACGAGTGTCTCTACGAGCGGCTGCGATTCGACTACGGCGTCGAGCTCGACGCCCTCAGGCAGGCCCCCGAGCCGAACGGCGATGGCCTCGGCGCGCGCCTGCGGGCGACGGTGGCCGACGTACGCGCCGGTCTCGACGCGCAACTCGACAGGCTCGGCTCGCACGGGCCCGATTTCGTCCTCGCTCCGCGGGCGCAACTCACCGTCCTGCAGTTCACGACGCTCGACCTGTGGCGAGACGTCGAGCGAGGCGGCGAGATGTTCCGTACGAACCGGCTGGTGCGGCACCTCGTCGAGACGCCTGGCGCCGCCTTCGAGCAGCCCGCGCCCGTCGACCGAGCGGCCCGGGCGGCGCTCGGGTCGTCGCCAGGCCGCGCCGCTCACGGCGCCGGCGGCACCGCGATCGAAACCCGAAGCTTCCTGCCCGTGCCCGCCGACGGCTCGCAGCTGCGCGCGATCGATCGCTCGGCGCTCGGTGAGTCGTTCGTGCTCGAGGGTCCTCCAGGCACCGGCAAGTCGCAGACGATCACCAACATGATCGCGAACGCGGTCGCCATGGGTCGCACGGTCGCGTTCGTGGCAGAGAAGCAGGCGGCGCTCGACATCGTCAAGCGCAACCTCAAGCGCGCGGGTCTCGAGCGCGTCGCCCTCGATATCCACGGCCGCAACCTGTCTCGTCGCGGGGTGCGCGATCAGCTCCGCGCGGCGTGGTCGGCAAGATTCGAATCGGACGCAGATGCGCTCGAGGCGCTGCACGCCCAATACTCCGCCGTCATCGAAGCACTCGACGCCCACCCGGTCGCGCTCACGGCCGAGGGCCCGGCCGGCCTCTCGCTTCGCGACACGCAGCGACGGATCGATGCGCTCGAGAGCACGGCGACGGATGCGGCGAAGCACAGCGCGAGCGCGACGGCCGTCTCGTCGGATGTCGCTCAGGGCCGCATTCCGTTTGACGAGGCGATCGCCGCAGGACGCCGCCTCGAGCAGGCCCTCGACCACGCCCGTCGAACCGGCGCCGTCGACGCGTGGTCGCTCATGGGGCGCACGAGCGGCGAGCGAGCCGGGTTCGCAACGGTCGCCGGCCACATCAAACGCGTCTACTCGTCCCTCGAGCAGCTGCCGGCTCCCCTGCGCCGCATGCTCGAGGAGCTCAACGATCCGATCGCGTGGCTCGGCCTGAGCCCGTGGCTCGCCGATCTCGACGCAGGTCGCGCCATCAGCGTCGCCGAGTTCGAGCGGCACGGCGGCGCCGTGTGGGCGAACGATCTGCGCTGGCTGGCCGGCGAGCTGCGCGCCCTCTCGCTCGGCGACATCGCGTCGGGCGCGAGCGCCGACGACGAGGCCGGACGCCTGGCCGCGCGGGCTTCCGAGCTCGGCGTTGCCGAGGCGGCGCCGGGCGCCGCTGTCCCCGCGGCCGTCCTCGCGGGCACGACGCAGCGCGAAGTC
>JBQDJW010000575.1:0-2653 GCA_052086425.1 Pseudoclavibacter sp.
GTTGTCGGCGAGGTGCACCGTCACGATCACGCTGGTCGGCGTCGGCGCGCCGCCGGGCGGCTCGGGCAGGCTGACCTCGAACCCGAACGAGTACGGCGTTCCGGCCTGCCCGGAGACGCCACCCCAGCCGATCGAGACGTCGCCGTCGATGTCGCCGCCCGGCGGGAAGATCGCGACTCGGCCGAAGTGCTCGGCGATCTCGATGTGGCACTGCATCGTGGCGCCTTCCGGCACCGTCAGCGAGTCGCCGTACGGCACCACGAGGGTGCCGCTCTGAATGCTCGAGCACTGCCATGAGCTCTTCTGCCACGCGTCGGGGTCGAAGCCCGGCTGCGCGGAGGCCGACGCGACGACGAGCGGGGTATAGGTTCCCGGAGGCACGACGAGGCCCGTCTCGCGGAACGATCCGACGGTGGCGCCGGATGCGCTCTGCAGCACGAGGTCGACATCATCCTCGTCCCCGATGAGATTCGGGCTGGTGCGCAGGCCGACGGTGCCGAAGAGTTGGCCGTCAGCCGGGGGTGCGTCCTCCCCGATCGTCCAGATCTCCGCGCAGACGGTCGAGTGTCCGTCGACGTGCGCGACCGCGAACGCGTCGCCGGACGCCGGCGGCGTGAACGTCTCGAAGTCCGACTCGTCGAGGTCGTCAGACGGAATACTCGAGTCCCAGCGCTGGCACCAGATCTCATCGAAGTACGAACCCGCCTCGGCCGCCGCGTTCGGCGTGGCGGTGACGGTGTAGGTGCCCCCGGCGACGTCCTCTGCGAAGATCGCAGACGCGAGTTCGTCGTTCGTGTACGTCTCGGGGCCAGACGCGACGATGTCCCACGCGTAGCCGGGCGGGTTCACGATCGGGTTCTCGGGGTCGCTCAGGTCGGAGGCGAACACCTGGTACGTGAACGTGTCGCCCTCCGCGGCGACCGCGGGCCCCGCGAACGCGACGCTGAGCATCCCCGCCCCCACGATCGCGGCCGCGCCGCCGAGGGCGACCGCTCCCCGCCTTCTCGTCCGCACGCTCGTCGTCGTCTCCGTCACGCGATCCTCCTCGTCAGCTGAACGGCAGCCGTGCGCCGCCTGAATGTCCGCCTTCAACGATCACAACGACGAGCGGCCGCGGGAATCACCGCGCGAAGACACTCTGTACGACTTCTGGTGATGGCCGATGCGCGGGGCGGGCGCCGGATGCGCGCATCCGCAGCCGACGCGGGGTGCGCATCCGGATGCTCCGGTCAGCCCGCCGCGCTCGTCACGATGCCCGTTTCGAACGCGAGCACGACGAGGTTGACGCGGCTGCGCACGCCGAGCTTGCCGAGGATTCGCGTGACGTACGTCTTGACGGTCGCCTCGCTGAGGTGGAGCGCTTCGGCGATCTCGCGGTTCGAGCGGCCGCGGCCCGCCTCGACGAAGACGTCGAGCTCGCGCTGCGTGAGCCCGGCGAGCCGGGCGGGCACGGCGCTGTCGGGCGCGAGTCTTGTGCCGTCGCGGTTCGCGCCGATGCCGGTCGCGCCGGAGCCGCCGGCGGCTCCCGATGCGGCGTCGCCCGCGAAACGCGTCACGAGCCGATCGAGCACTTCGGGGGCGAACGCTCGCCGCCCCTCTTGCGCATCCCGCACCCCCTGGCACAGTTCTTCGGTCGACCCGGTCTTGAGGAGGTAGCCGAGCGCGCCCGCGCGAAGCGCGCCGGCGAGGGACGCGTCGTCGTGGAACGTCGTCAGCACGAGCACCGTCGTCTCGGGTCGCCGCTCGAGCACGAGCTTGGTCGCCTCGACGCCGTCGAGCACCGGCATCTCGATGTCCATGAGCAGCACGTCGACGTCGTGGTCGGCGACGTAGTCGACGGCCTGCTGACCGTTGGCGAAGAGCGCGAGCACCTCGATATCGGGTTCGACGCCGAGGAGGGCGCCGAGTCCGGTACGGACGAGCTGGTGATCATCGGCGATGGCGACGCGAATCATGAGTCCTCCTCGGAGGAACGTGGAAGAAATGTGAGGGCGGGGTGCGGCGATGGGGCCGAGGTGCGGGAGGTGTGGGATCTGGAGGGTGCGATGCGGCTGAGGGGCGGGGGCCGGAGTCGGGGGCCGGAGTCGGGAGCCGGGGCGCCGGACTACGAGTGCGCTCGCGGCGGGGTGTGGATGCCGCGCGCGGAGTGCGGCGGGGCAGTGGGCGACGGTGCCGAGCTGTCGGGTGCAGGATAGCGCGCCACGACGAGGAACCCGGATGCGTCCGGTCCGGCCTCGAAGGTCCCATCGCGAGCGGCGACCTCGTCGCCGAGCCCCGCGAGTCCTGAGCCGCGGCCCGGTCGGAGCGCGGCGGTCGCCTCCCCGGTGCCCGGCCCGTTTCGCACGCGGACTTCGCGCACGCCCGCCTCGTCGGTGGCGCGCACCGCGACGCCGGACCCGGGGGCGTAGCGCGCGGCGTTCGTGAGGCACTCGCGGACGATCCGCATGGCGAGCGGGTCGGCCGTCGGGGCAGCGGGACCGCGTTCGGGAGCGGCGCCTGGTCTCTCGCCGGGCGTCCTTCCGGGGGCGACGCTCGGCGCGTCGCCGAGCGCGTCGCCGAGCGCGCCGCCGAGCACGCCGTCGAGCCCGACCTCGAGCGTGACGTCGAGACCGAGGGCGCGGCCGTTCTCGGCGATGCCGGCAAGCGTCTGCGG
>JBQDJW010000576.1:0-2641 GCA_052086425.1 Pseudoclavibacter sp.
CATCCCATGGAGGTGAAGATGAGGTCGGCGATCTCCCGAGCGAATCCGGTCGTCAGAGCGACCTTGATGCCCTGCTCGCGCAGAGTCGCCAGCGCCTCCTCGATCCCGGGCAGCGGCTTCGGCGGATTGTCGGTGTAGGTGCGGCGCAGTTCCTGCCGGAACCATTCCCAGGTCTTCTCATGGAGTTCGTCATCGACCTCGACACCGCCGAGGTGGAGCAGATTTTCGATCGCCCACTTCTTCTCCGTGCCCATCCACTTCTGGAACACCTCGTCAGAGTAGTTCGCACCTTCGCGTTCCGTGGCCTCCCGCAGAACGCGGTAGACCTCGTCACGGTCGTCGATGGTGGTGCCGGCCATGTCGAAGATGGCGAGTTCAATCATGGTGTTTCTCCTTTTAGCTGGGACTGAGTGTGGGGTCGGGTATGTGAAGCGGGGTGTGTGAAACGCAGCAGCTCGAGCGAATGGCTGGGCTCCAGCGAATGGCTCGGCGTCAGCGCACGGCTTTGCGCAGCCACATCGACAGCGCTTCGACGGCGAGGACGACGGCGACCATGAGGATGAGGACCATGGTGACCACATCGAACTGGTTGACCCGTGAGGCGTTGAGCAGCAGGAATCCGATGCCGCCGGCGCCGACGACTCCGAGGAGTGTGGCCGAGCAGATGTTGTTGTCGAGCAGGTACATCGTGTGGGCGACGAAGGCCGGTGCCGCCTGGCGCAGTGTGGCTGAGAAGAACACCTGTGCTTCGCTGGCACCGGTCGCCCGCATCGCCTCCTGCACCTGAGTGTCCGTCTCCTCCAGCGAATCGGCGATGAGCTTCGAGAGCAGGCCGATCGCCCCGATGGACAGAGCCAGCGTGCCGGCGACCTCGCCCAGACCGGAGATGACGACGAAGATGATCGCGAGAATGAGCTCGGGAATGCCGCGCACGATCACGATGATCACCCTGAACGTCTGGTGCACATAGGCATTCGCCACGGCGTTTCGAGCGGCGAGGATGCCGATCGGTATCGCGAGGACAGCACCGATGAGCGTGGCCGCGAGCGAGATCTGGATCGTCACCAGCAGCTGTTCGAAGAGGTTGGACATGGACCCGCCGGCCGACGGCGGGAAGAACAGTGCCAGGGTCTGCGGCAGGTCGAGGATCCCCTGCGCGAGTGCCGACCAGGACACATCCACGCGCCACAGGGCAGCGACAGTGAAGACCACGATCAGTGCGATTGAGAGGAAGCGCCTGATCCGGGCCGAACTCCACGGTGGTGTCAGGTGGAGATCGTTGACACCGGACTCGCGGCCGTGGTTGAGCAGACGATCGACCCAGGTGCCGCCGGTGATCCTCTGCCCGGCCGATCTCATCAGCGCAGCGCGAATAGCGCCGGAGACGAGCTCGAGGCCGATGCACAGCAGCAGGACGAGCACCGCCAGAGCCATGCCCCGCTGATAGTCCAGCGTCCGCAGAGAATCGGCGATCGCCAATCCGATGCCGCCCACGCCGACATAACCCAACAGCACCGAGGTGCGCAGATTGATGTCGAACCTGTGCAGCGCCGTTGCGATGAGCTGGGGCATCAGGGTCTGGGGGATGGCCGCCATGATCTGCTGTGCGCGACTGCCGCCGAGGGACTCCACGGACTCGCGTGGGCCGTCGTCGAGTTCTTCGATCGCGTCGGCGTAGAGTTTGGCGATCATGCCGACCGAATGGATGCCCATGGCGATGATGCCGGCCGTGGCTCCGAGCCCGAACATGCGCAGGAAGATGATCGCGAGCACCAAATCGGGGACTGCCCGAGCCAGCACCGTCAGTGCGCGAGCAACCCACTGCGAGGTGACACCCCACCGAGTCGGTCTGGCCGCAGCCAGAGCCACGGGAACGGAGAGTGCGACCGAGAGGAGCGTGGCAAGGAAGACGATGGCCAAGGTCTCGAACACCAGGGAGAGGGTCTCTGCCACAGGTGGGAAGTCGAGGGGGAACATGCGGGCGAAGAAGTTCACCGCATTGTCGAAGGAATCGACGATCGTCGCAATATCGATGCCAAGCGCACCGACGGACCACACGCCCCCGACGACCAAGGCGATCATGACGAGCGCGGCGGCGAGGCTGGACCCGGCCGGACGCGGACGTACTGGGACCTCGCGAACGTCAGGTGGGGCCTCGGTGAGCATGGACATCAGCGGGTGACACCACTCGACATCGGGGTGCGGACGGAATCGGAATCGGAAGTGGACGTGGATGCGGAACCTGCCCCAGCCTCGGCGTCGGAGATGTCCATGCCGGAGACACTCGAATAGATCGTCGAAGCCTCTTCAGCACTGAGGCCCTGCGTGGTGCGGTCGAGGACCGCCTGGCCGTTGCGCAGGCCGATGATCCGATCGGCGAACTCGATGGCGAGCTGAACCTGGTGGAGCGAGGCGATGACGGTGAGGTCGTCCTCCTCGGCGATCTGGCGCAGCAGGTTGATCACGTCGAGCGCGGAGACGGGATCGAGCGAGGCCACCGGTTCATCGGCCAGCAAAACCGTCGGGTGCTGCATGAGCGCCCGGGCGATGGCCACGCGCTGCTGCTGACCGCCGGAGAGTGAATCCGCACGCTGATAAGCACGATCGGCCACGCCGACCCGGTCGAGCGTCTCGATGGCTG
>JBQDJW010000577.1:0-2640 GCA_052086425.1 Pseudoclavibacter sp.
GACATCTGGCTCGACGTAGTGCGTCGCCTGGCTGTAGGGGCTCTGGTGGAACGCGGCGATCACCCAATCGGCCTCCGCGCCCTGAGCCTCGACGACGTCCGTCAAGTAGGTCTTCATCTCCGCGATCTTGGCCTCGATGTCCGGCTGGACCGACGCGAGAATCGCTTGCCTGTCCTCCTCCGTCTCGGCTCGCGCGAGCGCCATGTACGTTTCGATCGAGATCATGTTGGCGTCGAGATTCACGAACAGCGCGCCGTTGTGCTCGAACCACGAGTTGCGGTCCTCGTCGTTCGGCATGTTCCAGAATTCGTCGTAGGTGTACCCGTTGTCATCGTGGTTGCCTGGCAGCACCGCGATCGGATACGAACGAATCGTTTGGTCCGCGAAGAACGCGTCGTACTGCGGATCGCGGTCGCCGAGGAACGCCTCGAGCTCGCCCTCGTCGCCGTAGCCGTCAATCTGATCGCCAGAGCTGAACAGGAACGACGCATCCGGATATGTCTCCGTCGAGACCTCGAGCGTGTCGTACCACCCCTGCGCGTCGGCCTCGAGCCCCTGCCCCTCGCCGAGGTCGGAGCTGCCGCCCGATCCGAGCTGCGGGTCGCCGTAGAAGAGGAAGTTGAAGTCGCCGTCGCCCCGCGTGGTGTATTCGTGCGCCTCGGACCATCCGCCCTCGTCGCTCCCGACGCGGTAGACGTAGGCCGTATTCGGTTCGAGACCCGACGCCGTCGCCGAAGCGAACTGCAGACCCTCGCGGTCCTGGCTCGTCGTCAGCGTCGCGCCGAACGTCGCCGCGTCGGCGGGGAACACCCCGTCGGCCGTTGCCTGGCCGATCTGCACCGCCTCGGCGCCGCCGCTCGCGGTGAACCAATTGAGGTTGAGCTGCGACGCGTTCGCGCCCGGCTGCAGGCCGAGGTGCGAGATCGGCGTATCGGGCGCATCCACCGCGCTGGCGGTCGCCGCCGCGAGCGGGGACGCGATCGCCGTGGCAGTGCAGGCGAGGAAGGCGGTCGTGAGAACCGCGGCGCGGCTTCTCCTCATGAGTGTCATGTCGTGCTCCAGTGCTGGGGAAGTAGGCCCACCCACCGTCGCGCACGCCGCGGAAGGTGAAGCGAATTCCCCGTGAACGGGAGACGCCCGCCTCGCCGCACGCTCGCCGGCGTGCCGCGACGCTGCTGCACGGCGCAACCGGAGCATCCGGATGCTTCAATTGCCCGGACGACCGGGCGACGCGCCGGCTCCCCTACCGCCAGATCGCCGTCTCGGGCTCGATGCCGTCGGCTCGCGCGGCCTCGTCGACGACGCAGCGGAACCAGGTCGCGAGTCCGGGCGCGAGGCCGTTGTAGTGGGCGGCGAATCCGGGATCCTCCTCGAACATGCGCGCAAGGCACACCTGCATCTCTCGGGTGATGGTGAAGAAACTCGAGATGCGTTCGCGGTGCTCGCCGGCGCGGGCGTTCGCCTCGGGCGAGCCCGGCTCGAGCCCGCGACCCATTGCGTCGACGAGTCGCCCTTGCAGCTCGCGCATCCCGTCGGCAAGACGCCGCCATTCGGCCTTCGAGCGCCCAGCCGAGCGCTCGGCGAACTGCGCCCACTGCGCCGTACCGCCCCACATCCGCCGGGCCTCGGGCGTGCCGGTCGGGTCCCACTCGTCGCCGAACGCCTCCGCCTGCTCCTCATCGGTCAGCAGGATTCCCCGCTCGTGCGCGTCCGTCATCCGCTCGAGCCGTGCGTCGAGCCGCTGCAGATCCTCGATGCGCTCGGCGAGCTGCTCGCGCTGCTCGCGCAGCGTCTCGACCACCGGCGAGCCGCCGTCGTCGAGCACCGAGCGAATCGCCTCGAGCCCGAGACCAGACTCGCGGTACGCCACGACGCGTTCGAGCCGGTCGAGGTCGTCGGCCGTGTAGAGCCGAAAGCCGGACGGAGATCGCAGTGACGGCGGCACGAGCCCGATCGCGTCCCAGTGGTGCAGCGTTCGAACCGTGACGCCGGCGGCGTCGGAGGCATCGCCGACCGTGATTCCGTCCGTCGTCACCTCATCGGTCATGTGCATCATTGTCGTCCTCCGTCCCCGCGCACGACAGGCCGCTCCGTGCCGTGCATGGGCACAACGGTGACGGCTCACGCCGCGTGAGGGTCAAGCACGCGCGACAATGGGCGGCATGCTGACTTCAGGGCCGTGGCGCCGAACCGCCGATGCCGCAGGGTTGCTTGGCCCAGACGGCGAGCAGGCGCAGACCATCTTCGCCGAGATGACCGAGCTCGCGATCCGCACCGGGGCCACGAACCTCGGACAGGGATTTCCCGACGACGGCCCGCCGCCGGAGGTGCTCGAGGCGGCGACCCGCGCGATCACGGACGGGCGCAACCAGTACGCGCCCGGCATGGGGGTGCCCGAGTTGCGGCACGCGATCGCGGAGCACCAGCGACGCTGGTACGGGCTCGACGTCGACCCCGACCGCGAGGTCGTCGTGACGGCCGGCGCGACCGAGGCGATCGCCGCCACCCTCCTCGCGCTGCTCGAGCCTGGCGATGAGCTGGTCGCCATCGAGCCCTACTACGACGAGTACGCGGCGCTCGCCGGGCTCACGAATGCCCGACTCGTCACCGTGCCGCTGCGCCGAACGATCGACGGATTCA
>JBQDJW010000578.1:0-2634 GCA_052086425.1 Pseudoclavibacter sp.
CAGCAAGGAAGTCCGTGTCCGCCTACAGGGAGATTGGCATGTCCGCTAGCACCGTAGACGCATGATGCTTGGCATCAGGCGACCCATGAGGCTCAGCTTCGTCGGGGAGTCAGTCATTTTCACCTGGACGGTCGTTGCTGGCGTCCAGCCCTTCAATGCGGCGGATCTGATCGAGTAGTGCGAGAACCGGTCCTAGGCTTTCAGCGGAGACGCCATGAGCTCTCATCATGAGCTGTTGTACACCGGTATCCCGCATGGCGACCACCGTTTTCAATGACTCCTGGATCTCGGCCGAGACGGAGTCGTTGACGAAGTAGTCGAGGGGCACCTGGAAGATGTCGGCGAGACCCGCGAGGAGCCGAAACGAAGGGTTTCGTCGACGTCCGGTACGTAGGGCTCGGATGTGGTTCGGCGTCACGGAGATGTTATTCCGCTCGAGCTCCTCGGCAACGGAGGCAGAGGTGTGAAGCTGGGAGCTTCCATGGTCTCGGGGAACCGTCCGGAACAGCAGGTCAAGTCGTTCGGCCAGGCCTGGAACATCGTCGCCAGCTGGCTCTTTGGACTGCGGCTCGTTGGGCATTGCGGCCTCAGCTCCCCGTTCCGGTGGACATGGCGGGCGAGCGGCTCCTGCTTCCCGCCTCGCGCCGACCGTACCGCACGTGAATCAGTCGGACAATCCATAGATGCGCTCGTGTCGCCTTCCCGCATCTGAAGGTTGTCATCCATGGATGCGTGTGTGAACCTGGGCGCATCTACAGATTCGCTCCAGCGTCGACTGAACTTCGATGGTCGTCTTCGGTCAGCGGTGGGGCCGAGTCCGAGCGGGTCGGGCAGTCTCGCTCGATGTGAACGACTGCCTTCAGCTTGTCGGCCAGGTCAGGAACCAACAATGACGCCTCAGTCCAATGGCCCCACGGATGCTGTAGACCAAAAGCGATTCTCGAGGGTTGGCGCCTACCGGCACTACCTGGCGCATTGGCACTTCGGCTACCGACACCCATCCTCGATCGGAAGATCTTGCTGACGATGATCCAGGCCCGAGCTACAGCGACCATGCGCCTCGCGCAGCATCATGCCTGGTGCGAGTGCGATCGGGACGCGCTCGACACGCCCTGGAAGGCAGAGCTGTGCACGGTGTTGCATGCGGCCAGCGACACGGAGATGCTGTTGCTGTTGGACGAGTTCCTCGAGGCGCAGATGCTTGAAGTCCACTGCGTACTCGGGCGCGTCAAGCGGTTCGCGCGCTTGCAGCGGGACGACGACGACCTGGCTCTGTCGTACTTCGGCCAGGCGCTGCTACGGATGGTGACTCAGCGGTGGCGGGCCAAGGACGGCCCCGGCACCAGCCCGGTGTTCAACTACACCGCGAACCTCCCGATGATCCTGGAGTCCGAGGCGAGGTCCTGCATCCGTGACGATCGGCGACAGGGGCTGCTGGACGGCACTGCAGGCGTTCCCGGCGGCAGTGCGCAGGACCGCAAGTCGACCCACGTCAGCAAGTCCCGTCAGCTATTTGAGGTCGAGCACGGCTGTCCACCGTCTGACGAGGAACTCGTGGTCTTCCACAACGATCGTATGCGCGCCACTCGCAAGGACGCAGCACGTCAGGGGGTGCTGATCTGGCGGAGTGACCTGCACGCGGCGCAGGCCGTGCCGCTTGACGATGCCACCGTGGAGAACGATGTACGAATGGCGACCAGGGCGCCAGCGGACGCGGGGCCGTTGAACTGGTCGGATCGGATCAGAGCCGTGATCTTCCGGTGCGAGCAACTGGACCGGGCGCGGGAACAGTCGCGAACTCGGCGACTGAAGCGCGAACCGGTCAGGTCGGCCGACGTTGCGCGCGCGTACTTCGCTCATCACGCGATTGGAGAGTTCCCCACTCGGCGCGAGCTTCTTGAGCGCCTCGAGATTTCGGAGCCCGCCGCGCGGCGCGAGCTCACCGCACGCCTACAGGAAGCGCTGTCTGTGGCCCGCGACTTCTTCGACGACTATCAACGCACCACGTGACGCGCCTCAGCGAGTCGCTGCCGCGCTCGTGGGAGGCGCCGCCTTGAGCTGACTGCGGTTCATGACTATGAGCGACCCTTGGGGCCGTCCTGGGTGGTCAAGGGGAGGCGGAGGGCGCCGAGTTGACTCACCAGCGCCGCAACTAACGCGTCGTCGGCTGTGCTCGCGGCGTTCATGATTAGTGCATCTTCGTCGGTCGGTGGCTCGAAGCTTGAGCGATGCTCTTGCAGGACAGCATCCGTGACGTCGGGGCGCTCGTGGGACTGTCTGTTCGCGCGAATGCGTTGGTTTTGCAGGTCGACATCGATCTGCACCCAGACGACTGCGAAGGGGGCGCCGGCTCTCTCCGCGACATCCCGCCAGTCGTCCCGGATGAAACGAGGCGAGCCGGTGTCATCCACGACGACGTGGTGCCCTGCCTCGAGAAGAGCTTGGCCACGTTCGTGTGCCATCTGGTTCGTCCGAGACCACTCTTCCACTGGAATGCCCTGGCCCCCGTATAGGCCGCGCTCCTCGTTGATGAGATCGAGGCTGATCACGCTTGCGGGTAGACCCTCCGCTAAGCGGGCCGCTAGCCTCGGGATTTCATGGGGGTGTGGTCCCGACCGGCGGACGGCTTAGAGA
>JBQDJW010000579.1:0-2626 GCA_052086425.1 Pseudoclavibacter sp.
CTCTCTGTGGCGCGGCTGCCTCGTCGCCGTGGGCGTGCAGGCGCACATCGACGAGCTCGAGGCGATCGGTGTCGCGCCGCCGCCAGAGGTGCCGATGGTTTACCGCATGTCGCCCGGTCTTCTGACGACCGCGGCGAACATCGCGTCGCCGTCGACCTCGTCCGGCGAGGTCGAACCGGTCCTCATCCGCGCGGGCGGCCGCTTCTACCTCGGTGTCGGCTCCGATCACACCGACCGCGAACTCGAGACCGAAGACGTGCTCCGCTCGAAGCTTGCATGCCCGAAGCCCATCGGCACGCACCTCGTCGAGATCTCACTCGACGACGGCGCCTTCGACTGGGACGCGTGCCGCATCACGTGCACGCTCGACGGCCGCGAGTACCAAGCGGGCGGCCTCGACGGGCTCCGCACCCCCGCGAACCTGTTCGGCTTGCTCGCCGAGCGCGGCGCGATCGCGCCGGACGAAGACGTCGTCGTCTTCGGCGGCACCGTGCCGCTCATCGGCGGCGAGTTCGCCTTCGGCACCTCGTGGACGGTCGAGCTCACCCTGCCAGACGGCACCGGCATCTCCCACACCTACGACCTCACGGAGGACTGACCATGCGCAGCGGATCCGAGTACCGAAGCAGCCTGAACGACGGTCGTCGCGTGGTCTTCGACGGCCAGATCGTGGACGACGTCGCGCACCACCCGGCGTTCGCCGGTGTCGTCGAGACGATCGCGACCATGTACGACGTCGCCGCAGACCCCGCGAACGGCATGCAGACCGAAGACCCCGCGACGGGCAGGCCCGCGAATTGCCTGTGGCTGCCCCCGCGCTCCGCGGAGGACCTCCGCTTGCGTCGCGCGGCGCACGAGACCTGGGCGCGCGTGAGCCACGGCTGGACCGGCCGCAGCCCCGATCACGTCGGCGCGTTCCTCGCGGCCTTCGCCGCGCATCCCGACGTCTTCGCCCAGGGCGACCGCGACTGCTCGGAGGCCGTTCGCGCCTACACGCAGCGCCTCGTCGACGAGGACCTCTACCTCGCCTACGCGATCATCCCGCCGAAAGTGCAGACGATTCCCGGCAGCGAGCCCGACGAGAAGGCGTTCGTACAAGTGGGCGTCGTCGACGAGCGCGACGACGGCATCGTCGTGCGCGGCTCGCAGTTCCTCGCGACGGGGGCCGCGATCGCCGACGAGATCTTCGTGTCGTGCATCCAACCCCTCAAGGAGGGAGCGGAGGACTTCGCCCTGAGCTTCGCGCTGCCCGCCGCCGCCCCCGGACTGACGATGTACCACCGGCGCCCGCTCGCCCCGCAGGTCGCGAGCGGCTTCGATCAGCCCCTCACGAGCCGCTTCGACGAGCCGGACGCGGTGCTGGTGTTCGACGACGTGTTCATCCCCTGGGAGCGGGTGTTCGCGTACCGCGACCGCGACGTTGTCCGCGCGCAGTTCTTCGCAACCGGCGCTCACCGGCTCGGCAACTGGCAGGCGCAGATCCGCTTCCTCATCAAGCTCGAGTTCATCGCCTCGGTCGCGCGACGCATCACGAAGGTGTCTGGCGCCGACAAGGACCCGGGCGTGCGCGGCAAGCTCGGTGAGCTCGCCTCGCTCGTGTCGATCGTCGATTCGGCGGTCACCGCGGCAGAAGCGACGGCAGAGCCGGATGCGGCGGGCATGATGGTGCCGGGCAAGCGGGCCCTGTACGGGGTCATGGGCCTGCAGTCCGAGCTCTATCCGCGGGTCATGTCGATCCTGCGCGAGCTCTCGGGCTCGAATGTCACGCAGCCGCCGGCCACGATCGCCGATCTGGAGCATCCGGAAACCGCGCCAGACCTGCTGCGCTATATCGTCTCGCCCGGCGCAGACACGATCGAGCGCGTGCGGCTCTACAAGCTCGCGTGGGACATGATCGGCACCGAGTTCGCGGGCCGACACCAGCAGTACGAGACCTTCTACGCAGGTGCGCCCGCGATGGTGCGCGGCGTCTACACGCTGAACAACTTCGGGTACGAGGACCTCGAGCCCGAGCTCGATGCGTTCCTCGACTCGATTCCGCTGCCACAGGTGCCGGGCGCCGCGAATTCCGCCGGGGCTCTCGGTGGCGCATCCGGCACCGCTCCCGCACTCGCCGACCAGTAGTTCATCGAAGGAGACGCACACATGAAGCCAGAGATCGAGTTCACCCCGCTCACCGACCCCACCTACGAGCCGATCCCCGGGGTCGATGGCCTGAGCCAGGCGATCCTCGCCCACGACCCCGAGCACGACGTCGTCACGCGCATCCTGAAGTTCGAGCCGGGCACCGACTCGTCGCCGATGGGACAGCAGCGCCACGAGTGCTGGGAAGAGGTGTACATCTTCGAGGGGTCGTTCACCGACCTGACGCTCGGCGAGACATTCACCGCGCCGTGCCACGCGGTGCGCCCTCCCGGGATGCCGCACGGACCCTGGCACTCGGAGGGCGGCGCGCGCATGTTCGAGGTGCGCTACTACCGTGCCGACGGGCCGCGCGGCGAGGCGCCGGTCGCGTAGGTCGCCCGGCGGGCGGCTGATCGCCGACCTCCTGCGCAAAGTGTGCGCGGTTGGCCCGAGGGACCCCCCACACCCGGCCAACCCGCACAGGGTGTGTGGGGGTCGGCCC
>JBQDJW010000580.1:0-2616 GCA_052086425.1 Pseudoclavibacter sp.
GCTGGTTGCCACCGCTGAACTGCCCGAAGAGCTGGTCGGCGTTACCGGGCCGCACGTCGAAGTCGGCGATGAGCCCGTCGGCTTCGACCCGCTCGCGGCCCTCGTGCACGGTGCCGAAAGGGGTTCGCAGCGACCGCAGCTGCGGCAGCGTCATGTTCTCGCGGGCCGTGAACGAGGCGATCGCCCCGTACTTCGCGCGATCCGCGGGCACGTACGCGACGCCCCGGGCGAGGCTCGCCGCAGGCGACGGCGAGGGGTAGGGCTCGCCGTGCACGCGGTAGCCGGTCGATTCGGCCGGAAGCGAGCCGAACAGCAGCGGGGCGAGGTGTTCGCGTCCGGAGCCCAGCACGCCCGCGACGCCGACGATCTCGCCGGGCGCGACCCGCAACGACACCCCGGCGACCGCGCCTCCGCGCAGGTCGTGCACGTCGAGTGCCGGTTCGCGGTCGTGGTCGACGCTCCCCGAGTGTTCCCCGACCTGCGTCGATGCGCCCGTGACAAGGGTCAGCAAGCGCTCGTGCTCGAGTTCGGCCGCGGGTTCGTCGGCGACGAGCTCGCCCTCGCGCAGGACGACGACGCGATCGGCGAGGTCGAGCACCTCGTCGAGCCGGTGCGAGATGAAGATGATGCCGGCTCCCTGATCGGCGACGCCCCTGACCGCGTCGAAGAGCATCGCGACCTCGCTCGCGTGCAGCGACTCGGTCGGCTCGTCGAGCACCAGGATGTTGCGGTCGTGCTGCCACCCGTCGAGGGCGCGTGCGATCGCGACGATCGAACGCTGGGCGGGGGTCGCCTGGGCGAGCGGCGCGTCCACGTCGAGGTCGACCGAGAACCGTGCGAGCAGCTCGCGGGCGCGTGCCCGGTCGGCACGCGCGGCGAATGGGGCGAGGCTGCGCCGCTCGCGCTGCGGCCGCAGCCAGAGGTTCTCGACGGCGCTGAGTTGCAGGATCAGGCCGAGGTCCTGATGAATGAAGTGCAGCCCGACCGAGTCGTCCGCCGTCGCGACGGTGCCGGCGTCGGCCGTATAGACGCCGGCCAGAATTTTCACGAGCGTCGACTTGCCCGAGCCGTTGTGTCCGACAAGCGCCACGATCTCACCCGACTCGACGGCGAAGCCGACGTCGTCGAGCGCGCGGTTGGCGCCGAACTGCTTCGACACGCCGATCGCCTGCAGCAGGGGACTCCCGCCCGGCGCCGAATCGCCGTCGCGAGCGGTCTCAGCCTGGGGATTCGTCTCGTGCGCGCTCATCGCGCACACGTCGTTCGCTGTGGCATTGGAACTCCAAGAACACCGTTGTCCGGGGCCGTCTCGGCGGCCAGTCACTTATATGGACTATACATTTACGTACGACAACCCGGAACCCCGAGGTGGCAATCGCCCCGGCGACCGGTTCACCGCACTGGACAGCGGCGCTGTCGGCATCGCCGCCTGCAGCACCACAGTTCCGCACTGGAACGCAGAGGAATGCGCCGGAACGCGCCGTCATGACGCGCAACGGCATTGACGTGTTGTCAGACAATCAATACGCTCACCCGGAGCGACCTGCCGACGGCGACGGAACGCGCAGCACGACGAGGAGACCCGCAATGACGCACAGCAACCGCGTGAGCATCGTTCGATACGGCACTCGCTCGGGGCACAAATCCGAGGTCTACCTCAACTGGAACATCTATGGCAGACCGGATGCGCCCATCGACATGGACTACTTCGTGTGGCTCATCGAGACGGGCGAGCAGACCATCGTCGTCGACACCGGTTTCTCGACCGCGGGCGGGGCGGCTCGCAACCGCACGTTCCTCGTGCATCCGGCCGATGCGTACCGCGCCCTCGCCGTCGACCCCGCGAGCGCGCCCGAGGTGCTCATCACGCACGCGCACTACGACCACATCGGGAATCTCGATCTGTTCCGTTCGTCGCGCGTGACGATCGCGGCCGCGGAGTACGAGTTCTGGACGAGCGGAATGGAGCGCCGGGCGCAGTTCCACCATTCGGTCGAAGACGCCGAGCTTCTCGAGCTGCGCCGCGTGCACGACGAGGGCCGCATGCGCACGTTCGACGAGGAGCTCGAGATCGTGCCCGGGGTGCGGATGGTTCGCGTCGGCGGGCACACGCCCGGCCAATCGGTCGTGCTCGTCGACACCGAGGCCGGCCGCGTCGCCCTCGCCTCCGACGCCGTGCACTACTACGAGGAGTATGAGGACGACGTGCCGTTCGCGTTCGTCGCCGACCTGCCGGCCATGTATGCGGGCTTCGACCTGCTGCACGCGTGGGAGACCGACGGCACGGTGCAGCACGTCGTCTCGGGCCACGACCCCGACACGCTGAACCGCTTCGGCGTCATCGACGACGGCCAGCTCCCCGGCCTGACCGCGCGGATCGGCTGATGGCGACCGCGGCATCCGGCATCGCAGCGCGCACCCCACCGCGACCGCGGCGACAAACCACCGACAGCACAGAACAGCACTGAGGAAGGCGACATGAACACACGATTCGAAGGGCTCGTCGCGCTCGTGACGGGCGCGGCCGGCGGCCTCGGCCGAGCGTCGGCCGAACGGCTCGCGGCAGAGGGGGCGCGCGTCGTCCTCGTCGACGTCGACGAGAGCGGTCACGAGGTC
>JBQDJW010000581.1:0-2605 GCA_052086425.1 Pseudoclavibacter sp.
GTGCCGCCGCCGCCCCCCCACGTCCAGGTCGCGCCGCGCTGAATGGTCACGACGCTGTACGCGACGATCGATCGGGTGGAACGCGAGTGTCGCATTGCCGCAGACGGCGACGAAGTCGTCGACGGCCGGACCCGCAAGTACTTTCGCATCACCGACACCGGGGTCGAGCTGCTGGCGCAGGAGGTCGAGGTGCTCGAACACTCGGCTCGCGAGGCACGGGTGCGGCTCGCGAAGGACCGAACGATCACCCTGACACCGATTGCCGAGGCTGGCTGGTGATGGGGGAACGATCCCGCTTCGCTCGGTTTCTCCAAAGGTATCCGCGTCGGTGGCGGGAGCGGCACGGCGACTCGCTGCTCGGGGCCATGCGTCGATGACGCCGAGCATCGCGGCCGGATCCGTGCCGAACAGCGCGCTGCCGTGGTGCACGGGCTCGGTGCCCGACTCGACTGGGTCGGGGCGCTGACGATCGCCGTGGCCGCGATCCTGGTCGCCGCGGCCGGCAGCGTGGCCCAAACCAACGTCATCCGAGAATGGCACAATCAAGTTCTCCCCGACGACGCGGCGCGATGGGGAACCGTCATAGCAACGGCTGTTGTCTGCCCGGCGCTCGTGTCGGTCGGCGCGGTCGCGCTGGTCCGTCACCGGGGGCCAGCCGACGGGCGGGCCCTGCTCGTGATCGCCGTAGCTCTGCCGGCGTTCGCGCTCGCCGGGGTCGCGGGCATGTCGTGGTCGCTCGGGTCGGATGCTGCGAACCGGAACGCCCCGAACGGCTGGTTCGAAGTCGCCTGGAGCGGGTTCGCGCTCGTCGCGTGGGCTATCTGCGGAACCGCGATCGCGCTTCTGGCGGCCGCGATGCTCGGCTGGACTTGGACGCATCCGGTCACCGCGGTGGTGATCGTGGAACTGATCGGGGCTGCTCCCGCGCCGATCCTCGGCTTCGGACTACTCAGTCCCTATCTGCCGACGACCGGCGCGGTCTTCGTCGGAATCCTCGCACTGAGGGCGCGAACGCCCGAGTGACGCAATCCGCAGGTGCCGGATTCCGTGGCCGCGCATCCCAGCCGGCCGCCGCTCAGCGCGACTCGTCGGGTGGTGTCTCGCACGCTCGCCGGTCTCGCCGCCGCGGGCGGGCGAGCGGCGTCGTCTTCGCACTCACCGGTGCGAACTGGCCGATCGGAGCTGGCGATGGCACCGGGGCCATGGCGCAGGGCACGATGATGGCGCTGATCTTTGTCTGTTCGGTTCTGGCGGCAGTCGGACTCGCCGTCACCGGGAACTCGCGCCGTTCGCCGGTGAACACGTTGGGCCCGCTCGGGGTGCTCGCGGCGGCGTTCCTCGCCGTGTCCATCGGCTATCTCGAGGCTCCCGAATCGTTGCGAATGGAACCATGGTTCGCGGTCGCATCGACCCTCGGTGGTGCGGCGATCGCAGGGTGGGTATTCCTCCGGCAGACCGGGGCGGTCACGGCAAGGTTCGCCGGTGCCGCGGTCATCGCAGTCGCCATCGTCGTGTTGCAGGCCGCGTACGTCGCGCCGTTGCTGGCGTTCGCGGGACCGGTGGTCGCGATCGTCATCACCGTGTGGGGCGGCGGCGGTCGCGATGATCGAACGCGATACGCGACGGGCGCGGGAGGGCCGAACTCCTGGGTGGTGCAGGGTGCGACGGTCGGCAACCGGGACGTTTCCAGTCGCTGACGCCCCGCGCCGGGAGCACGCTCGAACCGGCCGACTACCAGGCGCGTTCGTCGGCCTCGCCGCGGCGCGAACGCGCGCGCAGGAATTCGCCGACGACCGCCGCGCCGAGGTCCTCCGGCGATGGCGCGACGACCGTGCCGCCCGCTCGGCGCGCCATCGCCGCGAGGAACGACTCGAGGCCGGGGTCGTCGCCGAGGCGGAAGAACGTGATGTCGGCGCCGAAGCGCGTGACGTTGTCGAGCTCGCGCACGGTCGCCGTGAGCGTCGATGGGTCGGGCGGGTACGAGAACCACGGCTCGCCGCCTGGCAGCAGCTGCGCGGTCGGCTCGCCGTCGGTCACGACGAGCAGTACCGGCTGCTGGCCGTGGTTCGCGCGGAAGAAGCGCGACGCCAGCAGCAGTGCGTGGTGCAGGTTCGTGCCCTGCTCGTGGCGCGGCGCAGCCGCCGTGAGCTCCTCGATTCCGAGGTGTTGCGCGTAGAGCCCGAAGCTGATGAGCTGCAGATCGTCGCCCCGGAATCGTGTCTCGATGAGCTGGTGCAGCGCGAGCGCCGTGCGCTTCATCGGCAGTCACCGCCCCTCGGCGGCCATCGAGAACGACGTGTCGACGAGCAGTGCCACCGCGGCCCGAGTGCGCGCCTCGGTCTCGCGCACTTCGATGTCGTCGATCGCGAGCCGGATGCGCCCATCGCGCTGAGCGGGTGAGGTGCGGTCGCCCGCCTCCCGCACGATCGCGTTGGAGATCGACGCGCCGACGTCCCACGGCTCGACGTCGCCGAACTCCCACGGCCTGGTCGCGCCCGTCTGCTCTCCTGCCGCACCGGCGAGGCGGGTGTCTCGCCCGCCCGTGCGCTTCGACAGCCGGTCGGCCGCGGCGCGCAGGAGCGACCGACCAAGGCGCCGCACAGCT
>JBQDJW010000582.1:0-2151 GCA_052086425.1 Pseudoclavibacter sp.
ACTCGTCGCCGAAGCGCTCCGCGGCGGTGGGTGCAACGACGTCGTCGTCGTGCTCGGCGCCGGCGCCGGGGAGGCCGCGCCGCTCGTGCCGGCGTGGGTGCGCGTCGTCGTCGCGAGCGACTGGGCGGCGGGGCTCTCACGCTCCCTCGCCGCAGGGCTCGACGCGGCCCTGCCCGGCCCTTGGGATGCGCACGTCGATGCGCTCGTCATCGCAACCGTCGACATTCCCGACCTTCCCTCGTCGGCGGTCGGGCGGGTGATCGCGGCGGGAATGAACGAGCCGAGACCATCGACCGCGGGTGACGCCCGAACCCGCGCCCGGGCCGCACTCGCGCGAGCGACCTACGCGGGTCGACGGGGGCATCCGGTACTCATCGGCGCAGATCATGCCGGGGCGCTCGCGGCGTCGCTCGCCGGCGACACCGGCGCCGGCCCGTTCCTGACACGGGCAGGCGCGCTCGGGGTTGAATGCGGCGACCTGTGGTCGGGCCGCGACAGGGATGCGCCGGGGCGCCCATCGGATGCGCCGAGCTTGTTTTCTGGAGCGGTGCGCGACCGGACCGCCCCTACTTGTAGAAGCCTTCGCGCAGATTGATGCCGTGCTCGAGCCACACCTTCATGGCGGCGAGCATGCCGGTCCAGCCCATGCAGTTGCCGAACGCGTTCTTCGAGCCGTCGGCCGACAACTGCCAGGCGGCCTCGCTGATCGTGACGAGCGTGCGCGCCCCGTCGTCGACGGGTTCGAACGTGAACGTCGCGGTGGTGACCGTTCGGTCGCCCGCGACCGCCTCTCCCTCCCACTCGATGACGATCCGCTTCGGCGGCGCGGACTCGACGACGGTGACGGGAAACCGGCCGGGGAAATCGTGGAAGTCCCACGAGACCTCGGCGCCGGTCTCGAGGCGGCCGCGCGCGCCGCCCGTCGTGAAGTACTTCGAGAGCTGCTCAGGGTCGGCAACTGCGTCGAAGACCTCGGCGGGCGGTCGCGAGACATATCCCGAGACGGTGAACGACAGGTCGGCGAGCTCGCCGGGTGCGACTTCAGAAGCACTAGACATGTGATATTTTTACCACATGAATTCGGATGCGTCTACGACCGGCGACACCGCCGCATCCGGTGCCGGCGCGGCACCAGACGTCGACCCAGACGACGCCGTCTTCAAGGCGCTCGCCTCGGCGACGCGGCGCCGCATGCTCGACGTGTTGCGGCCCGGTTCGCTGACGACCGGCCAGTTGTGCGCGGCGTTCCCGAGGCTCGACCGCACGACCGTGCTGCAGCACCTGCGCGTGCTCGAGCGCGCCGAGCTGGTCATCGGCCGCAAGCGCGGCCGTGAGCGGCACCTCACGCTCGCGCCACTGCCGATCAAGCGCATCCACGACCGTTGGATCGGCGACTACGCCAGGGCTGCCGTCGACCTGCTCGCCGACCTCGGGTGACGGAGACGTCGGCGGACGCGCCCGGCGGCTTCGGCGCGACGCGCTGGTAGCTTTCTGTCTGCAATCCGGCTCGACTCGGCACCGCCGCACGGCGGTCCGCGCGGGCGATGACACCGGATGCGTCGGGATCGGGAACGGGCGGCAATGGCGTTTGATGTCGGGGCGGCGCAGGTCGCCGTGAATGAGCGGGACTTCGATCGGGCGCTCGCGGTCTGCAACGCGGCGACCGCGGCAGATCTCGCGCCCACCGAGCGCGCGTCGTGGCATGGCGTCCGCGCCCAGGTCTTCTTCCATCGCGAGCAGTTCGATCGCGCGGGCGACGAGCGCGAACTGCAGATCGAAATGCTCGCCGAGAGCGAGGCGTCACCCGCCCGCATCGCAGACATCCGCGCCGCGGTCGCCTGGGCCCGCTACAAGAGCGGCGACTTCGCGCGTGCGGCCCATGCCGCCGGGATCGCCTACATCGAGCGCGAGGTCGAGCTGGGGCGCGATGACCCGAAGACGCTGAGCACCCTGAGCGTGTGGATCTACAGCCTCAACAGGCTCGGCCGGTACGGCGAGATGGTCGATCTCGCCCGCGAACTCCACGAGCGGCGGGCCGCGACGATGCCGGCCGACGCTGCCGAGGTGGCCGACGCGGCGAAGTGGCTCGATTTCGCGACGGCCAAGGTCGAAGCCGAAGGTTAGGAGGAGGCCTCCGCGACGGCGTCTGCG
>JBQDJW010000582.1:2161-2602 GCA_052086425.1 Pseudoclavibacter sp.
CGCCGGGGCACTTGGCATCACCGCCTCGGCGCACGCCCCTTCGCTCCAGGCCGTTCACCCCTTGATCGCGCGCATCGTCTGGTGCGAGAGCAGGCGACTAACGGCCGGCAGGCGCGAGAGCGTGTCGAGCGTGAGCCGCTCGTAGTCCTCGGTGTCGGCGACCTGCACGCGCAGGTAGTAGTCGGGCTGCCCCATCATGCGGCGCGCCTCGACGATCTCGGGAACGGTAACGACCGCGGCCTCGAATGCCTCGATCGTCGGCCGGTCGTTGCGCGACAGGTCGACGTCGACGATGACTTCGAACCCCCGCCCCGCGAGCCTCGGGTCGATCTGCGCGTGGTAGCCGCGGATGACGCCGTCGCGCTCGAGGCGCTGCACCCGCCGCAGGCACGGCGCGGCCGTGAGCCCGACCCGGCGCGCGAGCTCCGTGTTGCTCAGGCG
>JBQDJW010000583.1:0-2599 GCA_052086425.1 Pseudoclavibacter sp.
TGCCTGCGTGCCCGGCGCATCCCGCGTGCTCCATGCCCCGTGCCCCGCGCATCCGTGCCTGCTTTCGGTCCAAAGATTTACGAGTTTGTACGGTTATACGTCGATGTAAGCGTACAAACTCATAAATCATTCATCGGGATCGACTGAGTGGGCGGTCGCCGAGGTGATTCGCGACGCGCGACCGACCTTTCGGCGGGCTCGGGGACCCCTCGACGGGCTCAAGGACCCTTCGACGGGCTCAGGGGCGCCTCGACGGGCTCAGGGGCGCCTCGACGGGCTCAGGGACCCTTCGACGGGATCAGGGGCGCCTCGACGGGCTCACGGCGCCGGAAGCGGACTCAGGGCGCAACCCGCTCCGCCCGCATCCGCTCGCGCAGCGCCGCCGTCGCCGGCTCGTCGACCGCGACGTCCTCGGGGTACTCGTGCGGGTCGCCCGTGACGACGACGCCGTAGAGGCGCGCGGCGCCGTCGATCGTGACGTACTCGTCGCGCACGTCGAGACGCACCGCATCCGGGTCGCGCTCAAGAGGGTCTCCCCAGCCGCCCGCACCGTTCGTGATGTAGCGCAGCACCGACTGAGGCGCCGAGCTCGCGTCGCTCGCGAACGGGTAGTGGTACTCGCCGTCGGGCGTCGGCGCGTTCGTGACCGGGTCGGTGACCCCAGACCACGGCTGCCCGTCGGTGAAGGAGTCGGGGCCCCGGCCCGGGTCGCGCGGCGCGCCCGTGGCATCGGGCGGGTAGATCCACACGCCCCCGCAGGTCCCGGCGCCGCCGCCGTGCACGCCGAACCCGGTCTCGCTCCGGCGCCGCAGCTCGGTCAATGAGTGCCCGGCCGCGTCGAGCCAGAGCGTGTCGCGCAGCATCGCGTTGCCGCCGCGGAACCTGCCTGGCCCGCCTGTGTCCGCGACCGGTTCGTGGCGCAGCATGACGATGGGTACGTCGCGCTCGACCGATTCGACCGATGGGGCGACGCCGTTCGCGAGGTACGACATCGCCTGCGAATCGGCGTCGCCAAAACGATTCGCGCCGAACGGGCCGACTTCGCCGCCGCACTGCATCGCAGACACCCACTGCCGGCCGTCGGTCACGCCGAACGCGGTGTGCAGGTTCGTGCCCGCGCGGTCGCCCGCGATCGCGTCGGCGCCGAGCGCTTCGTTCAGGGCCATCAGCACCGTCGCGAGGATCACCTGGCTCTGCTCGAAGTACAGGAACACGGCGCCGTCCGGCGGCAGCGCGTGCACGACGCTGCCCTCGGGGATCAACAGGTCGATGTGCCGGAACAGGCCAGAGTTGAACCGGCCCGTCGGGTCGAGGTTGTACTTCAGCGCGACGCCGACGGCGGTCTTGACGTCCCACGCCGTCGCGTTGACCGAGGTGCGCGCCTGCCGGTGCGTGCCAGAGAAGTCGAGTTCGATGCGCCCGCCACGCTTGCGCACGGTGACGTGCACGGGATACTCCTCCGACGCATCCACGCCGTCGGCGTCGATGCCGTGCTCGGCCTCCCACGTGCCGTCTGGCAGCGCCTCGAGCCCGGCGGCGAACCGCTCGGCCGTCACGTCGCACACGTACCGCATGGCGCCTTGGAACGCCGCAAGTCCGTAGCGGTCGATCGACTCGTGCACGAGCCGCTCGCCGAGCTCGAGCCCCGCGCAGATCGTGAGCATGTCGGGCTTCAGCACCTCGGCCATGCGCACGTTGTCGAAGATCACGTTCCACGACTCGTGCACGGGCTCGCCCTCGCGCATGAGCAGGCGGGGCGAGAGGACGAGGCCGTTCTCGTACACGTTCGCCTTCGTCGCACTGAAGCCGCCAGGCACGGTTCCGCCCATGTCGAGCTGATGCGCGTTGAGCGTCACGTACGACGCGACGGTGCCGTCGCGGAACACCGGCCGCACGAACACGAGGTCTTTGTTGTGATTGCCCGTGCGGTACGGGTCATTGGCGATCAGTACATCGCCGGAACGCAGGCGCTCCTCGCCGTACTCGCGCACCATGTTGGGCACGGCGTCGATCGTCGTGCCCGCCATGAGCACGATGCCATTGGATGCGGCGGGGACGCAGAAGTCGAGCGATGCAGGACCCGAGATGGTCGAGGCGAAGTCGAACGTGTCGCGCAGAATCGCGGAGAAGGCGCCTTCGAGCAGTCGCACGCTCATGTGTTCGACGAGGTAGTCGAAGCGGTTCGCGAGCACGGTCGCCGTGTACCGGTCGCAGTCGTAGCGCGCGCGGAACGACGCCTCGTCGAGATCGCGGATGCGCGTGGGCGCCGCCAGGGAATCGGTCGCGGTCATGCGTCCTCCTTCGTGATGACGATCTCGCCGCAACCGCCGACGACGGCGCGTTGCCCGGCGACCACGTAGGTCGTCGAGAGGTCCTCGCGGATCACGGCGGGCCCGGCGATCTCGGCGCCCGGGCGCAATTCGGCGCGGGCGAACCACTCGGACTCTGCGGCGACGCCGCCGTGAGCGCCCCCGTCAACCCCATCGACGGATGCTCCCGTGTCGACGTGCGAGAGACGTACGGTTCCAGAGGGTGCCGGCGAATACGGCTCTGCGTCGGCGACCGGCGCATACTCGACCTTCTCGGCCGGAACGACGAT
>JBQDJW010000584.1:0-2598 GCA_052086425.1 Pseudoclavibacter sp.
CCGGGAGGAAGCCGCGAAGGCCGATGTCGACGATGAGACCGCCCTTGACGACCTCGATGACCGTTCCCGTGACGACGCCGTCGTCTTCCTTGATCTTCTCGACGTCGCCCCACGCGCGCTCGTACTGCGCGCGCTTCTTCGAGAGGATGAGGCGGCCTTCCTTGTCCTCCTTCTGGAGCACAAGGGCCTCGACCTCATCGCCGACCTCGACGACCTGGTTCGGGTCGACATCGTGCTTGATGGAAAGCTCGCGCGAGGGGATGACGCCCTCGGTTTTGTAACCGACGTCGAGGAGGACCTCGTCCCGGTCAATGCGAACGACGGTTCCCTCGATGAGGTCGCCGTCGTTGAAGTGCTTCATTGTCGATTCGACCGCGGCAAGGAAGTCCTCAGCAGATCCGATGTCATTGATGGCGACCTGCTTGGTTGCCTGTTCGGTCGTAGTGATGGTCATGTAGCTTGTGCTCCGGATTGGCAATACTTCGGCCCCGTCGGCCCGCCGCGATGACCGCAGCGGGGAAGTCCGTCGGGGAAACGGATATGGATGGCACAGAAGTGCTCAATCAGCCTAGTCGGTCGCAGCAAGTTCTGACAAGCTCCTGGGCGGCGCGTGTGCCGGGCGTGTCGCGCGACCTGCGGGGGCAAAATGACCGAAGGAGGTCAACATGTGCACTGCACCAGCATCCGCCACCATCGTCGTCGGGGTCATTCCCGGTCGCACACAGGCCATCATGCCGAGCGCCGTCGAGTTCGCCGAGCGCTTTGGCGCCTCGCTCGTGTTCGCGTTCGTGGATGCCGCGAGCGCGCTCGTGAGCCCGGTACCTGACGCGACGTTCGTCGCGACTCCCCTCGCGCCCGAGGTGATCGAAGAGATCGAGCAGGCCGCGGGCGAGCAACTCACGGCGGAGATCGCGCCGCACCTCGATGGCCACGACATCGAGTGGTCGGCAGTCGGCCGGGTCGGCGACCCGGCGCGCTCGCTGATCGACCTCGCCGACGACAGCGACGCGCTCATGATCGTCGTCGGCACGCGGGAGGGACTGCGCGGATCGATCCACGAGTTCTTCAACGGCTCGGTCGCTGCGCGCCTCTCGCACTGGCAGCATCGGCCGGTCGTCGTGATCCCGCTGGCACCGAAGGGCGTCGGCGAGCCGCTGCCGTGGAACCGCGACGCAGGGGCCGCCGGCGACACCTCCGCCGACGCCGAGGCATAGCCGGCGCCGCTAGCCCGCTGCGGCCGTCGTGGCGGCCGCCTCCTCCGCTGCGAAGTCCGCGACCTCGGAGCGGATGAGGAAACGCTTGCCTTCTGGCGCCTCCAGCGAGAAGCCCGCGCCGCGGCCGACGACGACGTCGACCGTGAGCTTGGTGTGCTCCCAGTAGCGGAACTGCTCTCGCGACATCCAGAACTCGAGTTCGCTGCTCTCGGTCTCGACCGATGCCGGCAGGTCGAAGACGCCGAGCAGCACATCGGCGTCGCCCGTCAGGAACTCTCCGGCGGCGTAGCACATCGGGGAGGAGCCGTCGCAGCATCCGCCCGACTGATGGAACATGAGCCGCCCGTGCATCGTGGCGAGCTGCTGCAGCAGTTCGACCGCCGCGGGGGTGAGCGCGACCCGCGAGATCGATTCGCCTTCGATGGCAGGCCGAGCATGAAGGTTCGTGGTCTCGTCTCTCATCGTTGATCTCCTCGATCGTGTGATCGTCGGCGTCGCCGCGGCGATCAGTACGCGATGACCGCTCGGCCGTCGATCTTGGCGGCCCGCATCTCGTCGAAGACCTCGTTGATCTCAGACAGCGGCCTCGTGTGGAACGTCGGGTGGATGACGCCGCGCCCGTAGAACTCGAGCGCTTCCGCGAGGTCTTGACGCGTGCCGACGATCGAGCCCCGGATCGTGAGGCCCTTCAGCACGATGTCGAAGATGGGGGCCGGGAAGTCGCCTGGCGGGAGACCGTTGAACACGATCGTTCCGCCCCGGCGCGCCATGCCGATCGCCTGCCCGAACGCCGCAGGGTGCACGGCGGTCACGAGGACGCCGTGCGCACCGCCCGTCGCATCCTGAATCGCCGCGGCCGGATCGTTCTCGCGCGCGTTGACGGTCACCTCCGCGCCGTGCCGCTTCGCGAGTTCGAGCTTGTCGTCGGCGATGTCTACTGCCGCGACGCGCAGCCCCATCGCGACGGCGTACTGAACCGCGATGTGCCCAAGGCCGCCGATACCCGAGATGACGATCCAATCCCCGGCACGCACCTCCGTCTGCTTAATGCCCTTATAGACGGTGACGCCGGCGCAGAGCACGGGCGCTACCTCCGCGGGGTCTGCCCCATCGGGAATGCGGGCGGCGAAGCGCGTGTCGACGAGCATGTACTCGCCGAACGAGCCGTCGACGCCGTAGCCGCCATTGACCTGCTGCTCGCACAGCGTCTCCCAGCCGGTGCGGCAGTACTGGCAATCGCCGCACGCTGTCCACAACCACGCATTGCCGACGAGGTCGCCGACGGCGACGTCGGTGACGCCCGGACCGATCTTCTCGACCCGGCCGACACCTTCGTGACCGGGGACGAGGGGCAATTTCGGTTTGACCGGCCAGTCGCCCTCCG
>JBQDJW010000585.1:0-1421 GCA_052086425.1 Pseudoclavibacter sp.
AGAGCGTCGCGCGCCGCCGAGCGGGCGGCTTCTCGCTCGGCATGAGTCAGCGCCTCGGCCTCGCGGTCGCGCTGCTCGGCGACCCGCACACGCTGATCCTCGACGAACCCGTCAACGGGCTCGACCCCGAAGGGGTGACCTGGCTGCGTGGGCTGCTGCGGTCGCTCGCGGGCGAAGGTCGCACCGTCTTCCTGTCGTCGCACCTGCTGAGCGAGCTCGCGCTCATCGCCGAGCACGTCGTCGTGATCGGCCGCGGCGAGCTCATCGCCGACGCGCCGACCGCGAGCCTGATCGAGCCGCCAGGCGTCGGTACCGAGACCGGTCGTCCGCACGCCGCCGAGCGGGTGCGCGTGCGTGTCGCGCCCGAGCAGCACGAGGCGCTGCTGCGGTTCCTCGCGGCGCAGGGGGTCGAGGTCGTCTCACTCTCCGGCGACAGCGCCGAGATCGTGGGGCTGCCCGTCGATCAGGTCGCGGTGCGGGCCGCCGAGGCCGGCGTCGTGCCACTCGAGTTGACGCCCGTGCGCCGCACCCTCGAGGAGGCGTACACCGAGCTGACGAGCGGCGCGGTCGAGTACCGCGCAGGCGGGACCGGCGGGGCCGGCGGCGCTGGCGCGACTGGCGGTGCCCGGTGAACGCGACACACCTGGCAGATCAGAGTGCTCCTGACGCAGGAGACGCGTCTCTGGCGCCTGCTGCGTCAGGAGCCCTCCAATCGGACAGCCCGGCGCGAGACCAGGCGCCGCCCGGCGCCTCGGTCGGCCCGCGCGACGCCCACGCGGCGCAGAGCGAGCCGGCCACACCCCGGGCGCGCGTCACCCTTGCCCGGGCGACCGCCGCCGAGTGGCTCAAGTTCGCGACCGTGCCTGCCTACGCGATCACGGCGATCTGCGCACTCGCGCTCATCGTCGGGCTCGCCGCCATCCTCGTCGGAGTTCGTGAGACAGACGCCGCGGCTCCCGCCATCACAGACCTGCCGATGACCGACCTGCTCGCGGGGCTGCAGTGGGCGCAGATCGTGCTCGCGATGCTCGCGGTCGTGCTCGTGTGCACCGAATGGTCGACGGGGCAGAGTCGCGTCACGTTCCTCGCCGTCCCCGCCAGGTGGCCCGTCGTGATCGGCAAGGCCGCCGTCGTCGCGCCCCTCACGTTCGTGATCGGCTCGGTCGGCGCGGCCGGCGCCCTCGCGATCGGTGCGGTCGGCGGCTTCGACGTCGGCGCCGACCCCGCGTTCGCCGCGCGCCTCGTGCTCGCGTCGGGCCTCGTGCCGTGCGTGATGGCGACCGTCGCGCTCGGCATCTCGTTCCTCGTGCGCGGACTCGTGGCGGGCATGCTCACGACGATCGGCGTGCTGTGGGTGCTGCCGCTCGCGATCTCGATGGTGCCGTGGCCAGAGTTGCAGCGCGTCATCGCCTATCTGCCCG
>JBQDJW010000585.1:1431-2598 GCA_052086425.1 Pseudoclavibacter sp.
CCGCTGCCCCGCTGCGCGCAGCCGACGCCGATCTCGCCGCGCTCGCCGACGAGACCGGGCACACGCCGCTCGGCGGCGTCGCCGTGCTCGCCGCCTGGATGTTCGCCGCCATCGCCGCCGCGATCGTCGCCCTCCGCGCCCGCGATGTCTGATCGCAGCGCCACCTCGAAGGCTCGACCGGAAGGACCGGACATGAACGCACCACCGCACACCCGCAGCCAGGCACCCGGCACGAGGTCGCTCGGGAACGAAACCCGCAGCATCCGGCCACGACTGCTGCTCGCCGTTGGCGCCGAGCTCGTCAAGCTCTGGAGCCTGCGCTCCAACCGCACGCTGCTCGCCGCGGCCGTCGTGATGATCGGCGGGTCGGGCGCGATGCTGTCGCTCGCCCACCTCTCTCGGATCGAGGATCCGCGTTTCGCGGGCGAGACCATCACGGTGACGGCAACGCAGTTCGTCGACAGCGTGCTGTGGGCGCAAGTGCTCGTTGCGATCGTCGCGGTGCTCGCCGTGACGGGCGAGTACACGTCGGGGAGCGTTCGCCTCTCGCTGCTCGCGCTGCCGACGCGCCTGCCGTGGCTCGGCGCGAAGGCCCTCGTGCTGGCGGCGGCGGGTTTCGTCGTCGGGCTCGTCGGCACGTCGATCTCGTACGGCGCCTCGGCAGCGATCCTGTCGTCGAGCGAGGTCGTGTACGACGTCGCGCTCGGCGACGCCGCCCGTCTGTGCGCCTATTCCGGTCTCTACCTCGCGGCGATCGCCGCGCTCTCGGTCGCGGTCGCCGCGCTCCTTCGGGGCGTCGTCGTCGCGCTGCTCGGCACCCTCGCGATGCTCGTGGTGCTGCCGCCCATCGTGGGGTCGATTCCGCCGATCGCGGCAGCGGCCGACTTCCTGCCGACGATCGCGGGGCGGCGCCTCATCTCCGACTTCGCGACGGCGGCCGAGCTCACGCCCATCGCCGGATTCGGGGTACTGCTCGCGTGGGTGTGCACGGCACTGCTCACCAGCGGGGTGCTGCTCGTGCGCCGCGACGCGTGAGGCGCATGGGCGGCGCCGGTGCGAGCGGCGCGCCTGGCCCCGGCGACGTGCGCTGCCGACGCACCCATCGTGCCCCGCGCATCCGGCCCCACCATCGCCCACCCCGCGCATCCTGCGCCCGAGGCCCCACCT
>JBQDJW010000586.1:0-2597 GCA_052086425.1 Pseudoclavibacter sp.
ATCGAATCGAGCACGACCGAGCGCGGGCTCGGCGGCAGCCCCTCTTTGGCCTCGACGGCGGCATGCAGGCCGTCCGGCCAGCGCTGCAAGTGCGCCACACGGCCGCGCGCGGCGTTGATGAGCCGGATGCTCCCGTCGGCGACCAGATAATCGACGTCGCGGCGCACGAGGACACGGGCGTGCAGGGCGAGGTTGACCTGCGTGAGCAGGTGCGCGTTCTCGGGCTCGAAGATGTTGAGGCCGCCGAGCGCGTGCTCGAGGCGTTCGATGCCGACGTCCGTGAGCCAGGCGTTCACCCGCTCGGCGTCGACCTCGAAGTCGTCGCCCTCGACGAGTCGGCTCGCGAGGCGGGTCGCTTCGTCGAGCGGCTCGGCCTCGTGCACCGATGTGCCCGCGAGGACGAGCGGCACCATCGCCTCGTCGATCATCACGGCATCGGCTTCGTCGACGATCGCCACCTCGAGCGCGGGGGAGACCGCCTCGTCGGCGTTCACGACGAACCGGTCGCGCAGCACGTCGAAGCCGACCTCGCTGACCGGCGCGTAGACGATGTCGGCGCGATACGCCTCGCGGCGTTCGTCTCGCGCGGTGCGCTGACCGATCCACGAGACCTCGAGACCGAGGAGATCGAAGAGTGGACGCATCCAGGCCGCGTCGCGTTCGGCGAGA
Source organism: Pseudoclavibacter sp. (assembly GCA_052086425.1). Classification (GTDB taxonomy): domain Bacteria; phylum Actinomycetota; class Actinomycetes; order Actinomycetales; family Microbacteriaceae; genus Pseudoclavibacter. Next base: position 670 of record JBQDJW010000586.1, read on the forward strand.
TAATCGTTGACCGAGAGCACGTGCGCGTGGCGCCCGGCGAGCCCGTACCCGGCGGCGGCGAGTGCGCCGACGAGCGTCTTGCCCTCGCCCGTGTCCATCTCGACGGCGTTGCCGGCGAGCAGCGCCCCGCACGCCTGCAACTGCACCTCGAACGGGCGGAGTCCCGTAGACCGGTCGGCAGCCTCCCGTGCCGCGGCGAGGAAGCGCACGGTCGCGTCATCGGAGCCGAGCGGCACCGGAGACGATTCCGATGCAGGAGTCCGCCCTTCGCCGCCCGGCGCGCGCGTCGGCGTCGCCGAGAATGCGGCGCGAGCCGCGGCCGACGCAGCGTCGCGCAGCTCGGCGTCGTCGAGGGCCGAGAACTCGTCGGCGAGCGCCCCCGCGCGTTCGGCGAGCGCGCCGAACCGCGTGAAGGGAGTGGCACCAGGCATGCCCGCGACGCGCCTCAGCCATCGAGGAACGCGCACGGCTTACCGCGTTCCCGCCGACGCGCGATCCACGCTAGACGCTCGCGCGGCCGACGTGCCTGAGCCGGTCGAAGAACTCGTCGTCGCTGCGCTTGCGCGAGCTGCCGACGGTCACGGCGAGGATGCCGACGACGATGATGGTCGCGGCGATCGTGATCCACCAGATCCAGCCCTGGTCGTAGGCGAGCCACGCGAAACCTTCGAAGACCCCGAGCCAGGTGAGGCCCTCCCACACGACGAGTGCGGCAACGCCGCCCATCGCGGGAACGAGCGTCGCCCCGACGAGCGTGCGCTCGCGCATGAAAAAGTACCCGGCGAGGCCGATGACGACACCGGCGATGCCGGCGAACATGAGCTCCACGGCGGTTACGAGATGAAGCCGACGCGACGAGTCTGCTCGCCTGTCACCTCGACGTAGAGCACGCTCGACGTCTGCACGAGATACACGTGCTGCTTGTCGTCGACGAAGCGAATGAGCGGGGAGTCCTGCTCGAACGCCTGCTGCACTGCCTTCTCGATCTCGTCGGCCGACTGCTCGGTGTCGATCGTGAGCTCACGGGCTGCGTGCTGGATGCCGATGCGAAGTTCCACTGCGCCTCATTTCGTCGCCGTTCGGTTGCTGCACCAGGCTACCGGTGGCCGCGGTGCTCGCGTGACCTCATCGAGACGCCGACGGCGAACGCGGGGCGGAGCCGGATGCGAATGGGGACGAGAAAGTCCCGCGTCACCCCATCGACGAGGGCCGCAACCGGAATGTCTGACCCTGCCGATACCGTGATGCGCATGACCGAAACCATGGCTCCGCCCAGTCTCGACGAGACGCAGCGAAGCGTCCTCGCGGCGTCGCGCGACGAGGCGTGCGTCGTTGTCGGCGCTCCGGGTACGGGGAAGACGACGACGCTCGTCGAACTGCTCGCGCATCGCGTCTCCACGGGCGCGCTCACGGCCGACGAGGTCGTCGCTCTCGTACCGGCGCGCGCGCAGGCGGCGCGTTTGCGTGATCGCATCGCGGCCCGGCTCGGCGGCACCGTATCCGGGTCGCGGGCGCGCACGCCGCAGTCGCTCGCGTTCGAGATCGTGCGAGAGTTCCGCGCGGCGGCCGGTCGGCCGGCGCCGGCGCTGCTCACTGGGGCCGACGACGACGCGCTCATCCGCGACCTGATCGACGGCCGCGACGACCCGGCAGAGCGGTACGGTTTCTCGCCGCCCGTGACCAATGAGGTGCTGCGGCTGCGCGGCTTCCGCTCCGAGCTGCGCGACCTGAAGACCGCGATGAGCGAGTACGACGTCTCGCCAGACGAACTGGCGTCGTACGGCAATCACCGACCCGTGTGGCGCGGCGCCGCGAACCTGATCGACGAGCTGGAGGCCGTGGTCGGCTGGCAGCGCGACGGTGCATACGTCGTTCCAGGGGTCCTGCTCGAGGCCGCGAGCATCGTGCACGCCGAGCCGACCGACGGC
>JBQDJW010000587.1:0-2587 GCA_052086425.1 Pseudoclavibacter sp.
CGAGCGACCTCGTGCACACGGCGATCAGCGACCTGTTCGGCGTGACCGTGAAGTTCAAGCCGCGGCGCCCTGGCAGTGGCGGCCAGCGCGAAGGCGGAGCGCCCGCGGGCGGTCCCGGCGGCTCGGGAGCGCCAAGCGGCCGGGGGCCCGGGAGCGGCCCCGCGCCCGACACCGACGTTCACCGAGGAAGCGGGCGCGGCTCCGCAGCGGGACCAGGAGGGGCGGGAGCTCCTGGCGCGCGGGCGACCAGCTCGAGTGCGACGAGCGCACGGCCGGCAACCGCGGGATCCGCCGGCGCAGGGCCAGTCGGCCAGACCACGGGCGGCGCGGGCGACGCTGGAGCGGCCGGCTTGAACTGGACGGTCGCGGCGATTCCCGGCTCGGGCGCGCCGACGGACGACGGGCCCGGCTCGGCGTGGGCCGACCCGTCGGTCACGACCACCACCGCGGCCCCTGACGACTCGGCCACCGCCGCTGCGAACGGCGACGTCGCGCCGGCGAGCCCCGCACCGGCTCACGCCAGCGCGCAACCGCCAATCACCCGCGAGCCCGACGACGCCGATCGCACGGGCGGCGACCGCATCGCCCCGGGCGTCGACGACGGCGCGGGCGCGAACGCAGACCAGGCGGCGGCAGGGCGGCCGCCCGTCGACCTCGACTCGGCACCCGAGGTTGTCGCGCTTCGCGACCTGGAGGCACACCGCCGCGAAGAAGCCGAGTTCGCCGCGGAAGCCGCCGCCGACAGTCGGACGGTCGCCGAGTTCGAGGCCGCAGGCGGTGCGCGGGACGGCGGCACGGCAGCTCCGGACCAGGACCGCGAGGCCGAGGCAGAACCTGAGCCGGAGATCGACTCGGCGGCCGAGCCCGCCCCGCTCACATCGACGGAGCTCTCGTCGGCGGCCGCGCCGGCCGGACAGCCAGGGGAGACCTCGAACGCTCCGGCATCGGCGCAGCCGGCGGCCGGCGCAACGGCTCCGGCAGCCGGTGAGCCCTGGGCCGTCGTGCAGCCCGGCGTCGCGATCCGCGCGGAGTCGAACGACGCGGCGCAGAACGACACTCGCGCATCCTGGTCGCCCAGTGCCGCCGGGTCACCGAGCCCTTCCGGCGCATCCGGTGTACCCGGCGCACCCGACTCTCCACGGGCATCCGGCGCACCCGCCGCGACGGATGCGCCGGTCACTGCCAGCGGCTCCGACCGCGGGTCCACCACCACGGGCGCCGCAACCACGGGCGCGGCAACCACGTCGGGCGCATCCCGCGACGATCGCGCCGCCGGTACCGCACGCCCCGCCGTCACGATGTCGCCGACCGACCGCAACGCGCCGCCCGTGCTCCGCCGGCCGCCCGAGCCCGCCCCTGGCATCAACGGCGTCGAGCGGTACGGCGAGTCGGTCATCCGCGAACTGCTCGGCGCACGATTCGTCAGCGAGGAACCGCTGCCAGAGCCGACGTCTCCGGTCACTCCCGAGGCGGACCAGACCGACTCGCCCGGCGCGACGGGCGCACCCGGGGCGCCCGTCGCATCCGGGGCAGTCGGCGCCGACAACGCGCCCGGCGCGGTGCCGCCCCCGCCGCCCCCGGGTGACGGCCCCGACTGGATCCCCTCGGACGACGACGCCCCGCCGCCCGATGACGCGCCACCGCCTGAGGAGTACTGACCGTGTACGAGGGCATCGTCCAAGAGCTGATCGACGAGCTCGCTCGCCTACCCGGCGTCGGGCCGAAGTCGGCGCAGCGCATCGCGTTCCACATCGTGCAGACGCCGCGGTTCGACATCTCGCGCCTCGCGACCGTGCTGAGCGAAGTGCGCGAGCGCATCCGCTTCTGCGAGGTCTGCGGCAACATCTCCGAGCAGGAGCGGTGCGTCGTCTGCCGCGACCCGCGGCGCGACCCGACCATCGTGTGCGTCGTCGAAGAGCCGAAAGACGTCGCAGCGATCGAGCGCACCCGCGAGTTCCAGGGCCGCTACCACGTGCTCGGCGGGGCGATCAGCCCGATCGAGGGCATCGGGCCCGACGATCTGAACATCCGGTCGCTGCTGCAGCGCCTCGAGTCGGGCGAGATCACCGAGGTCATCGTCGCGACCGACCCGAACCTCGAAGGAGACGCGACCGCGAGCTACCTCTCGCGCCTGCTCAAGTCGGTCGGCGTGAGCGTCAGCCGCCTCGCGTCGGGCCTGCCGGTCGGCGGCGACCTCGAGTACGCCGACGAAGTCACGCTCGGCCGCGCATTCGCCGGGCGGCAGGCGATGGGCGACCGGCGCAGTATCCCCACGCGCCCAGCCGTCGGCGGCTGGGCGAGCGCCCCGCCGCGGCACGACGACGATGGCCCGGATGCTCCGAGCGCCCCCGATTCCGCGGGCACCGTACCCGCGCCGCCCGCGGCATCCTGACCGCCTACCACGCGCCAGCATTCGCGGCAATGACCCGCAGCAGTAGACTTGCTGATCGTGTCCGCAGCCAGCGGGCGCACCGCGACAACCCTGGGAGAGTGCCGGTCACGTGAGTCTCATCGTGCAGAAGTACGGCGGTGCGTCGGTGGCCGACGCCCCAAGCATCAATCGCGTCGCCCGACCCAATATCGACAC
>JBQDJW010000588.1:0-2581 GCA_052086425.1 Pseudoclavibacter sp.
GGCGTGCAGGCGCGCACGTTCCACGCGGCGGCGCTGAGCCAGCTCGGGTACTTCTGGCCGCACACGGTCGGCGGCCAGGCGCCGAAGGTGCTGGCGGGCAAGGGCCCCGTCGTCGCCGAGGCGGCAGTGCGAATCGGCCTGCGCGTCGAGCACGCTCAGGTGCGCGACCTGGCGACGGAGGTCGAGTGGCGCAAAGTGCAAGACCTCTCGGTCGAGGAATACGCCGTCGCCGCCGCGTCGCGAGAGCTGCCGGCCGGGCTCGGGCCCGACCAGGTCGTGTCGCTGCTTCAGGCCTACGAGGCGGTCAAGGACGAGCGGCGCGCGATGGACTTCGAGGATGTACTGCTCGCGACCGCCGGCATGCTCGAGCTCGAGCCGTGGGTCACGCAGCGCGTTCGCGAGCAGTACCGATTCTTCGTCGTCGACGAGTACCAGGACGTCTCGCCACTGCAGCATCGGCTGCTGCGCCTCTGGCTCGGCGGGCGGCGCGAGCTCTGCGTGGTCGGCGACCCGGCGCAGACGATCTTTTCGTTCACGGGGGCGACCAGCGACCACCTCATCGACTTCGAGCGCGAGTTCCCGGGCGCCCGCACGGTCGAGCTCGACGTGAACTATCGCTCGACGGGCGCCGTCATCGACGTCGCGAACGGCCTCGCGCGCGACATCGCCTCGGCACTGCAGCTCGCGCCGGTCGATAACGAGGCCGCGGGCCCGGCCCCGACGCTGACGGCCTTCGCGGACGAGTACTCGGAGGCCGAGGGCGTGGCGCGAGCGATCTCGGCCGATCTCGTCGACGGCGTCGAGGCTGACGAGATCGCCGTCCTCTTCCGCCTCCGCGGCCAGGCCGAGCCGATCGAGCGCGCGCTGCAGGCCGCAGGCATCCCGTATGTGCTGCACGGCCAGCGCCGCTACTTCGACCAGCCCATCGTGCGAACGGCCGTCACGGCGCTGCGAGCCGAGGCCGCGCATCCCCGCCAGGAGCCGCTCTTCCACACCGTGCGCCGCGTGCTCGGTGACCTCGGGTGGGCACCAAGCGCCCCGACGCGGCCGGGGGCCGAGCGCGACGTGTGGGGTGCGCTCGATGCGATCGTGCGGTTGGCGGATGCGGCGGGCGATGAGGCGACGATCGTCCGGTTCGCGAGCGATCTCGCCGAGCGCGCGCGACTGCAGCTCGAGCCGACGCTCGGCGCCGTCATGCTCTCGACGATCCACGCGGCGAAGGGCCTCGAGTGGGACAGCGTGCACGTCGTCGGCGCGAGCGATGACCTGCTGCCGTTCATGTCGGCCAGGTCACAGGCGGCGATCGACGAGGAGCGGCGGCTCGCCTACGTCGCCGTTACGCGAGCGCGGCGGATGCTGCGGCTGAGCTATTCGCGCGGGTCCGGTCGCGAGCGTCAGCGGCAGCCGTCGCGCTTCCTGGCACCCCTCGGCACCCGCATTCGGGATGGAAGCGCCACGCCGAACTCTCCGTCGCGCCGGTAGTGCGGTCGACGCGGTAGGCGTGCGCCGGAGGGTCGGTGGCGACGAGCCGGGCGGCAACGGTCGCGGCGATGTTCAGCTCGATCGTGGCGCCGATGGGTGATGCGCGGCCGACGAGCTGCGTCGCGACGATCGGCCAGGCGGGGTCGTCGTCGCAGCGGGCCAGATCGGCGCAGCGTAGGCAGGGCGTCCGTCCGGGCTCGATGACCGGGGTCACGTCGATCGAATGATCGCCGAGCAGCACGGCCGCGTGGGGCGCATCGGCGGCCATGAGCGGCTGGGCGCGCCCTGGCGGAATCACGAAGTCGGCGATTTCGATGAGCACCTCATCCGGGCGCGGCAGCTCGTCGACGTCAGCGATGCGCACGCGGACGCCGAATTCCATGAGTGTGTGCGCGATGTGCTCGAACGCCTCGCGCCGGGGCGAGGTCGTGCGCAGCGCAGCGATGCGGGAGGCGACGGGCGTGCGTCCGCCGGTCGTCTCGACGAGCACCGGGCGGAGCGCGTCGAGGGCCTCGAGCGCCTGCGAACGCGTCGCACCGTGACGGACCGCCGCCGAGATCGCCGCGCGCTCCGTCGAGCCGGCGCGCATCCGGGTCACGAGCCAGTCGATGCCGCCGCTGACGCCCTCGACGATCGCGAGGGGCTCAGGCACTCCGATCTGCAGGGTCGTCGTCGTTCGCCAGACGAGTTCGAGACCGGGCCGGATGCGCATCACCACGCGGCGATTGTGCCCGGCCTGGCTGCCCCGGCGCCAGGGGCACCGCCAACCTGTGGATAACTCGCCCGAGCGGCTACTGGGCCGTGGTGTCGTCGTCCTGCTCGTCGTCGGTCTTTCCACGAGCGCTGGTGTCAGTACCTGAATCGGTATCGGCGTCGGCTTCGGTGTCGAGGTCGCCCGTCGCGGTATCCGCCGACTCGTCGTCCGGCGTCGCGACGCCGTCCGCCGACACGTCCTTCGAGGTCGCCTCGCCCGCTTCCTCGGACTGGCCGTACGCGTTCGGGTCGTCGAGGAACGATGCCAACTCGCGGTCGAAGTCGTCGCCGATGGTCTCTCCAACGTCGAGCCGGGTGACGAGCAGCGTCGGCTCGTCGATGTCGG
>JBQDJW010000589.1:0-2578 GCA_052086425.1 Pseudoclavibacter sp.
CCTGCTGACCGCCCTCGCCGACGAAGGCGGCGGCGCGGTCTCGGTCGCTGCGCTCGCCGAAGCCGTGTGGCCCGAACCCGACGACCGGCCGGAATCACCCGCGAAGGCGCTCCAGGTCGTCGTCTCTCGCGCGCGCAAGGCCACGGAGCCCGCGGCGATCATGCGCACCGACGGCGGCTATCGACTCGCCCTCGAGGAGGGCGACGTCGACCTCTGGGCTGCCAGCGCCGCGACGGAGCGAGCCCGCGCGGCGCTCGCGGCGGGCGACGGCGCCGCGGCCGAGTCGGCGGCGATCGCCGCACGAACGAGTGACGCCGTCTCCGACTCCGAGGGCCTACTCGGCCGGGCCCTCGAGCTGCAGGGCCGCCATGATGAGGCCCTTCCCCATCTGCGCGCGGTCGCCGGGCGCATCGGCCCTGCGGCGCCAGATCTGCTGCTCGCGGCGCTCCTCCGCAGTGAGGCCGCCGTCGACGGCCCGGCGACCGCCCTCGCCCGCTACGACCGCCACCGCGACGAGCTCGCCGACCGCCTCGGCGTCGACCCGTCGCCCCGGCTGCAACGGCTCCATCGCGAACTGCTCGCCCGCGACCGTCCCGTCCGATCCGGCCTCCGCTACGACGCGACCGAGCTCGTCGGCCGCGAGCGCGACATCGACGCGGTGACCGCCCTCCTCAACAGGTCGCGAGTCGTCACGTTGCTCGGCCCAGGCGGTCTCGGCAAAACCCGACTCGCCTACGTTCTCGCGCGCCTCGCAGAACAGTCGACCGTGCACGCGATCGAGCTCGTCGGCGTGACGACCGCGGAGGACCTCGTCGCCGAGATCGGCACGGTGCTCGGCATCCGCTCCCTCGCCAGCGCCCGTCGCGCGTACTCGACCGCGCAGCGCGCCAGCGTGCGCGCGCAGATCGCGGAACAGCTCTCGCAGGCCCCGACGCTGCTCATGCTCGACAATTGCGAGCACATCGTCGAGGCGGTCGCCGATCTCACCTCGTTCCTCGTCGCCGCCGTCCCCGGGCTCACGGTGCTCGCGACCTCGCGCTCCCCGCTCGCGATCGCCGCCGAGCGCGTTTACCCCCTCGCCCAGCTGGACGACCGCGACGCCACGGCGCTCTTCCGCGAGCGCGCGCTTGCCGCCCGCCCGGGCGCTTCACTGTCCGACAGCGTCGTCGACGACATCGTCGCGCGGCTCGACGGCCTCCCCCTCGCGATCGAGCTCGCGGCGGTCAAGATCCGTTCGATGTCGGCGGACGAGATCCTGCGCCGCCTTGCGAACCGCTTCGAGCTGCTGCGGGGCGGCGACCGCTCCGCGCCCGACCGCCACAAGACCCTGCTCGCCGTCATCGACTGGTCGTGGAACCTGCTCGGCGACCGCGAGCGCCGATCCTTGCGGCGGCTGTCGATCTTCCAAGACGGGTTCTCGTCCGAGGCCGCGGAGGCGCTGATCGGCGACGACGCCCTCGCGTCGGTCGCAGAGCTCGCCGACCAGTCGCTCGTCGCGGTCGCCGACGAGCCGGGCGGCGTGCGGTACCGGATGCTCGAGACGGTCCGCGAGTTCGGATACCTCCGGCTCGTCGACTCCGGCGATGAGGCCGATGCAAGGGCAGCGCAGCGCGCGTGGGGCGTCGCCTTCGCCGCCCGCGAGGCGTCGCGGATGTTCGGGCCAGATCAGCTTGCCGTGATCGACGCCCTGTCGCTCGAGGAGGCCAACCTCGCCGAGATCCTGCGCCGCGCCCTGCACGACGACGACCCGGCCTCCGCCGTGTGGCTCTATGCGAGCATCGCCGGCGTCGGCGGAGTCCGCGGCGATATGCCCCGCGCACGGACGCTCTCCGAGCCGCTCGCCGATGTGCTGGTCGACTGGACGCCGCCCGAGGCGCTCGCAGACGCAACCCGAGCAGCCGTCTCGCTCGCGATGCTGGCCAACCTCGTTCGCCGAGGCCGCGAACACGACCGACTCTCGAGCACTCTGCGCCGCGTCGGCATCGAGTCGACCAGCCCGCTGTTGAACGTGCTCATCGCCGTCGCCATGTCGATGACCGATTCGTGCGACGAGGCCGCCAACGCCCGATGCCTCGCCCTCGCCGATGCCCCGCAGCGGCCGGTGCGGGCGCTCGGCTGGCTTTATCGTGCGCAGCTCAGCGAGAACGCCGGCGCGATGCAGGACGCGCTCGACGCGACGAAGCGGGCGCTCGATCTGATCCGCGACGCCGACGGGCCGTGGTCGCGCGCGAGCGTCGAGATCATGCTCTCGAACCTGTATGCGCAGAAGGGCGAACCGGAGAACGCTGGGGCCTACGCGGAGTCAGCGCTCCCGTTGCTCGAGCGCATCGGCGCCCACGGGGACGCGTTGCAGGCATCGCTCGCGATCGCACTCGCCGATCTGTCGCGCGGTCGGATCGACGCGGCGACACGGAGCCTTGCCAGGATCGAGCGCAGGAGCCGCGAAACGGGGAGCGCCGACCGCGGGGCGATCCTGTTGACACGGGCGCAGCTCAGGATCGCAACGGGCGACATCGAGGGCGGCCTGGCGATGTTCCGCAGCGCCGCCGAGCAAAGCCGCGCCGACGCGGAATTCTCC
>JBQDJW010000590.1:0-2575 GCA_052086425.1 Pseudoclavibacter sp.
ATGCCGGTGTCGCCAACCCCCTCTCGCAGCTCCCGCCCGAACTTGTCCACCCGAACGAGGGGGCGCCCCCGGCCGGAGCCGGGAACGCGGTCGGCGTCGCGGCCGGTCGACAGCCCGCGGCACGGTCGGGAGGCGTCGGCGGTGACGCGGCGCCCGGAGCACCGACGGGCGGGTCCGCAGGCGGAGGGCCAGGAGCCGGAGGGCCGGGTTCTGCGGGGCCGGGCGCCGCGGCGCCGGGGGCGCCGGCGGGCACGACTGGGCCGTCGCGAGAGCAGGGCAGGTTCGAGCGACTGCGCGACTGGCACCGGGCCGCAATCGACCGCGGGGTCGCCGGGGCGGACGGGCTGCGCGAGATGCACCTGCGCCTCGTCGCGAACTCGCACGTGACGACGTCCACCGAGATCCGCTCAATCTTCCCGCCGGTCGTCGGCCGGTTCGCCGACGACCTCGCCGCGGCGCTCTCCGGCGCTGCCGGCGGCGGCGCGGATGACGGAGGCGCGGGGAGCGCGCAACCGGGCGCGGGCGCGCACGGGGGACCCGGCGGTCCCGACTCCCAGGGCGCCGCGAACGCGAGCCTCGGCGCTCCCGGTTTCGCGCATCCGGGTGCCATGCCCCCAGGGGCCGGTGGTGGCGTCGGCGGCCAGGGCGGCACGGATGCTGCGGGCGCGCAAGGTGGCGGAATGCCAGGACCCGACACGGCGGCAGCGGGCGGAGGCGCGCCCGGATCGGGCGCGCCGGGTCCCGGGCAGGGCGGCGCCGGCTCGGCGAACGCGCATGGACAGCAGCAGGCCCCGCCAGCACCTCCGAAACCCGACCTGTCGGTCGCCCCAGAGGGGTTCGCCCCGTACGAGTTCGGTACGACAGACGACGAACCGATGCCGATCACGATCCGCAGACGTCCGGATGGAAGTCTCATGCTGTCGTGGTCTGCGAAGCGGCCGCGGGCCGCAGCGGCGGGCGACTCGACCGGCGAGGGCGTCGGGACGAAAGGCGGCGCGAGCGACGGGTCGGGTGCCGATCTCGCAGCCGCCGATTCCGCCGTCTCCAATTCGACAGCCGGCCCCGCGCCCGTCGTCATCGACCGCCTGATCTCGTCAGACGAGTACCCGCCGTACTCGCCCGACGCGGCGCGACTCGTCGTCGCGACGACGGGCACCGAGGGGGTCGACGATCTGGAGTTCGGCCACGCGGCCAGGCACTTCCAGGTCTGGCGCAACGTCGGAACATCCGTCGATGATGCGAAGCTCGCGCAGCCCGTCAAGTACGCCTCCGGCGAGCTCGTCTCGCCTGTGCTCGACTTCGATCTCCGCGAGGACGAGGGGCGGGTTATCGGGCAGTGGCGCGTGCTGCCAGGCACGAAGCGCGTGCAGGTGTTCCGCATTCCGATCCAGCGAGCCGCAGGTTCGTCCGGCGACCCGACCTACCGCATCCTGCACGACGGCGAGAACCTCGGCGGCTTCGTCGACGCGACGGCGGAGCGCGGCCAGCGGTATCTCTACCAGGTGTTCGCCGAGGCGGAGTTCGACGGCGTCGCACGGCTCTCGGCGCCCACGAACCAGGATTTGCTCGTCTCGGCGATCCACGAGCCCGTGCGCGACCTGTCGTTCGACCTGCACGACAACGACGACGAACCGCTCTTCGACCTCTCGTGGACCACGCCGCCGGGCGGCCAGGTCGTCATCTTCCGCACGCAGGAGCCGCCGCAGCCCGGTATCGAGCGCAACGCGGTCAACGTCGCGGCCCTGCCGCAGGCCAAGCTTCCAGAGGATCGCAGGCAGTCCCATCCGATCGTCGCCGAAGGCGAGCGCGAATCGATGCGGCAGGTTCCGTGGCCGCGCGGCTGGACGCGCGCCTACTTCACGGCCGTCGTCATGCTCGGCGACATGGCCTACGTCGGCAACACGGTGCGCGGCGTGCGCGTGCCGAAGGTGTCGCGCCCGAAGATCGTCGAGCGCGTCAACCGGCAGGTGCTGACGTTCGAATGGCCCGACGGCGCCGACATCGTGCTCGCCTACTCGTCGATGACGGGAGTGTCGTCGGAGATCGCGATGCAGGGCCAGCCGATCGAGGTCTCGCGCAGCGACTACCGCGAGCAGGGCGGGCTCGAGTTCCCGCGCGGCCGCCTCGACACGAAGGGGTGCGATCTGCACCTCGTGTCGGTGGCATTCGACGGCGGCCAGCGCGTGCTCGCGGCCCCCGAGATCGTCACGGCCGCCCGCTCATCCGGCTACAGCTTCTCGCAGAGTCCGACGTCGACCCGGCGCCCCCGTTCGTACTCGTGCACAACCCCGACCGGCTTCCGCTCACGGTCAACGACGGCCGCCCGGTCGCGGTGGTGCCCGAGACGAATCCGAGCAGCCCTCCGCAGCGCCGCTTCGTACCGTCGCCCCTGCCGAAGCAGGGAAGCGGCGTGTCGACCTGGCTCGTCGAGCCGAACCTCTTCGTGAACGAGGTGCAGCCGACCGGCTTCCTTCGCCTTTTCGCGGCGCTCCCGCCCGAGGTGCTCGGCCGGGTCGCGCTGCTCGACCCCGACGTCGCGACGCTGCGCGTCCGCCCGCCGCAGGGGCCCCCGCCC
>JBQDJW010000591.1:0-2572 GCA_052086425.1 Pseudoclavibacter sp.
TGGTGATAGCTCTCTGGGTCTGCGTATTGATCGGTTGCGGCGATCGCCTTCGCCATCGCCGCGAGCCTGGGTACATCGTAAATATCACCGACAGTGAATTCGGGTACCCGAACCCGAATGCGCGAGACAAGCTGCGCCGCGGCGAGTGAACCGCCGCCGAGGTCAAAGAAGTCGGCCTTGACGTCCGGAACGGGTACCCCGAGAACTGCCTGCCACTGTTCGGCCAACCACCGCTCAGTATCGGTGAGCCCCTCCGTCGAAGCGAGGTCGGCCGAACCTACCGCAGTCCCAGGCAGCGGCCACGGGAGCGCAGCACGATCCACCTTGCCCGAGGTGCGAATCGGCAGTTCATCGACGACCGCCAGCAGCGGCATCACGCCCGCCGCAAGCCGCTCGGCGAGATACGCTCGCGCGAGCCCACGATCAAGGATTTCAGCGCCATCGCCATCATCCGAAGCGCCCTCAGGCCGTTCCACGACCAAATACCCGACGAGTACGGGCACGCCCGCATCGCTCTCCCGCACCGTGGCTGCCGCGGCTGTCACACCAGGCAGATCCTGTAGCGCATTCTCGACCTCACCCAACTCGATGCGGCGCCCACCGACTTTGACCTGGTCATCGGCTCGACCGAGAAAAATGAGCCCGGCCTCCTCGTAGCGCACGAGGTCCCCCGACCGGTACGCACGCTCCCAGCCGAGCGACGGCATTGACGCGTACTTCTCGGCGTCCTTCGCGGGGTCCAAATAGCGTGCGAGACCAACCCCGCCAATGATCAGCTCTCCCTGCTCGCCCGGAGCAACCCGGTGACCTTCGGCGTCGACGACGGCAAGGTCCCAGCCGTCGAGCGGCAGACCAATACTCACGGGCGAGACCCCGTCGAGCTTGCAACCGCAAGCGACAACGGTCGCTTCGGTCGGTCCGTACGTGTTCCACACCTCGCGGCCTTCTTCCACGAGGCGGGCCACAAGTTCGGGCGGGCACGCTTCTCCGCCGAAAATCAGCAGGCGAACGTTCTCAATTGCCTCGGCCGGCCACATCGCGGCGAGTGTGGGGACGGTCGAGACGACGGAAATGCTCTGCCGGACAAGCCACTGCGCAAGATCCTCTCCCGAGCGCACGAGCGCACGTGGCGCAGGAACCAAACACGCACCGTGTCGCCAGGCGAGCCACATCTCCTCACACGAGGCGTCGAATGCAACCGACAGGCCCGCGAGTACGCGATCGCCCGGGCCAATTGGATCCTCCTGCAGAAACATCCTCGCCTCAGCATCGACGAATGCCGCCGCTGATCGATGCGTCACTGCAACGCCCTTCGGAACACCAGTTGACCCCGAGGTGAAGATGATCCAAGCGTCGTCGTCGAGCGAGGGGTCCTCAAGACTGGGCTCGGCTTGCAGTTGCCCATCATGCTCAGGCGTGTCTTCACTGGCAGCTTCGCCGTCGCCGCCCCCTCGTGACTGATATCCATCGTTCCCGATGATGCCCACGACCTGAGCTTCCCCAAAGACCAGTCGCGCCCGCTCATCAGCGTCGTCGGCATCGACGGGTACATAGGCAGCGCGCGCCCGCATGATGCCAAGGATCGCAATGTACAGACTCTTCGCGCCAGAATCGATGCGCACGCCGACCCGATCCCCCGGCCGTACTCCTGCCGCGCGGAGCCTCGCCGCTTCGGCATCAATCGCTTCCATGAGCTCGCCGTAGCTCAGCGCGCCCGACCCGTCATCGATCGCGGATGCTTCTGGGTGTGAGGTCGCCGTCGCGCGGATGATGTCTATGAGCGTGCGCGACGATGCGGCGGACGATCCCTTGGTCAATGGGATCTGCGCGATCGGATCCGCCTGAGGATTATTCAAAAGGGTCGACTCTCTATCGATGCTCTGGTGTCCTGCAGAGCTGCAGCTTAGGCGGCTCGTCGAACATTCTGTGGCGGTCACGGTTAAGGCCGCCGGCGGCGAGGAGCATGCGCAGTCAGTCGTCGTCCCGGTCGCGGGAGCCGCCCGTCGAACCCGGACTTGTCGCCAGCTAGACGCTGGAGTTCAGGCTCGACGGCCGGCCACACCGTCTTAAACGCCTCGCGATCCGTTACGTCGATGGGTGCCTCCCACGGGCCTAGGTCTCATAAAGGTTGAGGGGCGGAGCTGAGACCCCGGAAGAGTGTCTCGCTTCCAACTTCTCTCTGACGATCAGTGGGCATTGATCGCGCCGTTCCTCCCGTCACGGACGGGCCGACAGGGCCGCCCGTTCGCGGCCGCCCGTGTTCGACGCGGCCGATTACAAGGGCAGGAACGTCGTCGAGCGGCGCTTCTGTGATGTCAAGCAGTGGCGGGGCTTCGCGACGCGCTCCGACAAGCTCGCGGTCGTGTTCCGTGCCGGGGTCGTGCTCAACGTGGTGATCGCCTGGTCCCAGCAGTGTTTATGAGACATGACCTAGGAGATAGACGCCCCCTGCCAGCGTTGATGTCGCCTTGTGAATGGACTTGTCGATCCACGCGTGCAGCACGGCTGGCGAACTCATCTCATCATGGTTCCAGTACCTTCCGACATCAGAGGGTCGGCGTCTGGGCTTGCA
>JBQDJW010000592.1:0-2572 GCA_052086425.1 Pseudoclavibacter sp.
GTAGTGGTGCGCCTCGCGAACGCGACCCCGCCCGGTTCCGAGCGGGCCGACCGGGGGCTGAGCGACGCCGCAGTGGAAGCCGCAAAGGCGGTTCTCGATTCGGTCGAGTACGCGGACGAACCCCAGGCGATCCGTGCCGCTCTCATCGCCGCCCAGGAGGTGCGTGATGCCGACTGAGTGGAGGAACAAGCGCGGCAAGTCGCTTTGGCAGCCGACGGTTGCAAGCGGGGAGCGGCTGTGGTGGCAATCCCTCTGGGGCGATTGGGAGAAACGGTGGGGTTACAGAGGCACCAGCGACGATCACCCCGTTCTCTACTCGCGCCGTCGCGCTGAACGCGCCGAGCGTCGTGAGCAGGAACGTCGGCGCCGGAATGAATACGACGAGACATTCAAGGAGGTGCGCCATGAGTGCCCCTGATCAGGAGGCTCGTGCGCTCGCTCGTGTACGGGATTTCATGTACGACCTCGGCAACGGCACGTACCGGGTCGAGACGATCACGCGACTACGGGCCGACGCGCGCGCCGTGATGAAGCACTACCCGATCGCGGACGGTCACATGTCGCCACACCAACGGCAGGCCGTTGAGACCGTGATCGATACCCAGAAGGGCGTGATCGGGATACACAGTGAGTCGTGCTGGAAACGGCACGCGGGATGCCTCGCCACACTGCTACGCGACATGGAGGAGCAATGACCGACGTGGTGAACCATCCAGCGCACTACACGGCGTTTGGCGCGGAGGTCATCGAGATCACCGAGCACCTATCGTTCTGCGCCGGCAATGCCGTCAAATATCTCGCGCGGGCCGGGTTGAAGGACCCGGGCAAGCACGTGGAAGACCTCAAGAAAGCAGCTTGGTACGTGCAGCGCGAGATTGAACGCATCGAGGGGAGATACCATGCCAGATGATGGTGAGTTCGGCTACCTGACAACGGCCCAATGGGAATGGTTCCGCTGGGCCGTTTCTTATTCGCTGGCCTTGGTGCCGTTCCTGAGGAGCGCCGGCAACTACAGCATCAGCGTCGACGAGGGGCGCGCGAGCAAGACGGAGCCGGCTCTCGGGATGCCCGCCACGCAGATAGCGGCGATCGAGATTGAGAAGCTCGCCGCACGCATGGGCGAGTGGGGCACCCTCGAGGACATCGCGAACGACGTGGAGGGCTGGCAGATCGCCGTCGGCTTCACCAGAGAAGTCAGAACCGCATCCGAACGGTGGCCGATGGAAGACAAGCCGCACCAGGTGGAAGACGTTCGATGCACCGCATGCGGGATGGCGGCGCTTGTCTACGCACCCCCCACCCTTCCAAAAGATGAGGTGAGCGTGTCGTGCACGGAGTGTGGAGCGAAGGAAGACTCAGACGCATTCTCGGTGAGAGTCGAGCTCACCAGGTTGCAGGTTCAGGCGCAGAAAAAGGCTGGTCGGATGTAGAATAAGAGGTGAAGTAAACCCCCGCGGGGAGGCGAATCCCCCGGGGGCGTGACCGACTGTTGAGGAGTCGATATGAAGTACTTTAACCGATGCCCCATCCCAAAGCGGAGCGGTGGAGATTGCTGGGAGCCGTCGCACCCGGCCTCCGAGTATGGCCTCTGCGTGGAGCACTGGCGCGAGACCGTCAAGGGGTGGTTTGACGAAGAGCCGGCGGTGACGATCCGCTGCTACAGCTGTCACAGGATCACCCTCGTCGACCCGATCGACCTCGAGTTCGCCAGGTGTGAGATTTGCGCCTTCCCCATGGGGGATTCTGAACTCATCCTTTCCCTAATCGAGGCGGAGGAGCTCGAGAGTCACCAGAAGCGTGCGAACTCTGGCGTCGTCTACTACGTGAAATTCGGCAACCGATTGAAGATCGGCTTCACGTCCTCGCTGGAGGCGCGAATGAAGGCGCTCCCCGTCGATGAAGTGCTCGCTGCTGAACCGGGCACGTACGACATCGAAACAGAGCGGCACAGGCAGTTCGCCGAGTTCCTCGTGGCGGGGCGTGAGTGGTTCCAGTTGACGCCGGAACTCTTGGAGCATGCCACAAGCATCAGGGCGAAGCACGGAGATCCGTTCGAGGTGAAGTGGAGGTATGAATGAGTGAAGTCGTTTATGAGTCAGCTAAGTGGATCTTGGCGACGGAAGCGCCCGAGAGAGTTGGCAGGGCGCGGTCGACGATCTACAAGTGGGTGAAGGCGGGGCGCATTAGGGCGATGCGCCCCGCTCGGGTGTTGTGGCTGTACCTACCTGACCTGCTGAGAGCAGACCGGGATGCGACACGCACGATCACGCTAGCGGAAAGTGGGGAAACCGTGTAGACTCCTCTTTAGAGGATCGAGGATTGTGCTTAGGCGCAGTTCGAATCTCACACTTAGCTGCTCATCGCCTCCGGGTTGATGGGCTTTTTTAGTACCCGCATGACGGGGCGCTCTCACCTAAAGAGTCACTGCCGGGTCAAGCTGCTACAACAGCTCCCCATCCCGATAACGCGATGGTGCAGGCGTATCGCGGTATCCCAATGTCGTCGTGTTGCGTTCACACCATGACGACCAACTTCACACGCTCGAGCCGGGTCAAGCCGCCACTGACGCATG
>JBQDJW010000593.1:0-2567 GCA_052086425.1 Pseudoclavibacter sp.
CCCGTCGCGCGCCACCCCTGCAGCGCGAGCCAGATCACGTCGCCGCCCTCGCCGCTTCCGAGGTCGAGGGCGCTCCCGGGCTCGAGGCCGCTCACGATGTCGGTCAGCACGTGGTTCGCGCGTCCCGACCACTTCTGGTCGCCGCCGAGCTCCGTGTACAGGTGCTCCCAGAACGCCTCGGGCTCGGTCGGCCACCCATCCCAGAAGGGCTTCGTCCTGTCTCCGCCGAGCGCGTGATCGTGTGCGTGGTCGTGGGCGCCGGCGTGCGCATGGTCGCTGGCACTCTGCTGCTGTCGGGCGTGGTCTGCGTGCGCAGTCGTGTGGGCCGGCATCGGATGCGCGTCATGAGTCATGCCCGCATCTTCACCCCGTCGGAGGCGCAATGGCAACACACGTTGCCGAAACGCAACGACGAGGCATCCCGGCCGACCGCCGCGCCCCGGCGCCCCAGTTGCTACCTCGCCACGAGCGAACCGAGCGAAAGCCAACCGGATGCCGCAGCGGCGACGACCGCGGCGAGCACCGCCATCGAGATGGTCACCAGCGCGGCGTCGCGCGCCCCGATCGGCACAGGTCGCCACACCGTGCGCGGCCTGTCACCGAGGCCGCGCGACTCGAGGGCGAGGGCGATGCGTTCCGACGAGCGGATCGACGCGACGAGCAACGCGAACGCCGCGGCCACCGCATCGCGCATCCCGAAGCGCGGGCGCCCGTTCCGGCGCAGCGGCGCCCGCACCGACTGGGCGGCGCGAATCGTGCCCCATCGCTCTGGCATCGCCCCGAGCATCCGGTGCCCCGCGAGAATCGCGTACGCGAAGCGCGGGCTGAGTCGCGCGTGCGTCATGAGACTCACGAGCAGGTCGCGAGGCGGGGTCGTCGTGAGGAATGTGATCGTGAGCACGCCGATCAGCAGTGCGCGGCCCGCGAGCGCCGCCCCGATCGTGAGGCCCTCGACAGTGATGCGAACGGGGAGGTCCGGCCACAATTCGATGCCTGGACGACTGAGCGCGTTGACCGACACGATTCCGATCGCGAAGGCGAGGAACGGCACCTGGCCGGCGACGAGCGTCCGCCACGGCACACGCCCGGCAGCACCCGCGGCGACGACCGCGCAGGTATACAACACGGCGACGGGCACCGGGTCGAACAGTGCCATCACGCCGAGCGAAACGGCGAGCAGCACCGCGAGCTTCACGGTCGGATTGCATCGGGCGAGGACGGACTTCGCGCCCGCGGGAAGTCCACGAGCCGCGGTCGATGCGTCCGCTTCGCGGTCGAGGCTCGTCGGTGCGCCGTCGGTCGGGGCGGTGGGCGCGCCGACGGTGGATGCGCCGGGCTCCGCGTTACCACCGGCGTCGGCGTCGGCGTCGGCGTCGGCGTCGGCGTCGGCGTCGGCGTCGGTCCACGCTCCGCCTCGCGCGCACCCACCCGATTGCGCCCGCTGGCCGCCCGGGCCTGCCTGCGCCATGGCGAGGTCGTCGAGCCCGCGCAGGATGCGCCCAGCCGCCGCGTCATCGTCGGTCGAGTCGGCGATCCACCGCAGGAGGCGGGGCGGGCGCAGCCGGGCCTCGGCGAGCACCGCCGGGTCGCGGACGAGCGCCATCGGCGTCGTGTCGGCGAGCACACCGCCCGCGCCGAGCACCACGACTCGGTCGGCGTACGCGACCACGGCCCGCAGGTCGTGGCTCGAGAAGCACACGCCTCGCCCGTCGCGCGCGGCGCTGCGCAGCGCACGCATTGCACCGATCTGCGCGTGCCTGTCGAGACCGAACGCGGGTTCGTCCGCGAGCAGGAACGGCCGATCGTGCAGCAGCATCGCGGCGAGGCTCACGCGCCGCTTCTGCCCGCCCGAGAGCCGGTGCGGGCGCTGCCCGGCCAGCTCGCGCAGTCCGAATCGGTCAAGTTGGGCGTCGACGAGCGACATCGTGCTCGCCGACTCCGGCAGGCCGTGGGCGAGTTCGCCGCGCACGGTGTCGGCCGCGAACTGGTGCTCCGGGTTCTGAAACACCATGCCGGCGCGGGGACCTTCGATGTGGCCCGTGTCGGGGCGCGACAGGCCGGCGAGGCACCGCAGAAGCGTCGACTTGCCGCTGCCGTTGGCGCCGACGAGCGCGACGACGTCGCCGACGCGAAGGTCCAGATCGACGCCGCTGAGCACCGGGATGCGCGCCCGCCGCGGCCCGCGGGCGATCGCCAGGTCGATTGCGCGAAGGTGCGTCTGTGATGCCGTCTGCGGCGTCGCCCGAGGCAGGAACCGGAGCGCGGACCGAGGGTGTCGCGGATGCGCCCTTCGCCCGGTCGAGGCGGGTGCGCGGTTCGGGGCCGGATCCGCCCCGGCCTCGGGCTCGGCCGCCGCGCCGAGCGCCACGAGTCGCGCCGTCGTTTCGGCGTCGGCGAGCGCGCCAGGCGAGCGCGCGCCGCCGTCGCTCCGGGCGCCGCCGCCGAGCAGCGCGCGCAGCTCCAGGTCGAGCGGCAACCAGCACCCATCTGCGACGATCTCTCGGAGCCCCTTGCGGGTCAGGTCGCGCGGGTCGCCGTCGAAGCGCACGGTCCCGTCGCGGGCGAGC
>JBQDJW010000594.1:0-2560 GCA_052086425.1 Pseudoclavibacter sp.
GGTTCGGCCCCGACCCGTCGACGTGGACTCGTTGCACGATCGGAGGCATGGCGGGCAACAACGCCTGCGGATCGCACTCCCTCTCGTTCGGGCGCACGGCCGAGAACATCGTCGACCTCGACGTCATCGACGGGCTCGGCCGCCGGTTCACGGCCGCCGACGACGTGTCGGTCGTGCCTGGGCTGAACGAGTTCGTGCGGCGCAACCTCTCGACGATCCGCCTCGAGTTCGGCCGCTTCGGCCGCCAGGTCTCCGGCTACGCCCTCGAGGCGCTGCTGCCGGAGCGCCAGCACTCGCTGAAAGACCTGCTCGTCGGGTCGGAGGGCACGCTCGGCGTCATCACCGGAGCGACGGTGCGGCTCGTGCCTGTTCCGAACGCCCCCGTGACGATCGTGCTCGGCTACCCGTCGATGGTCGCGGCCGCGAATGACGTGCCCGCCCTGCTCGCGTGCAAGCCGGGCGCAGTTGAGGGGCTGGATGCGCGGCTCGTGACGGCCGTGCGCGAGAAGAAAGGCGCGGCCGCCGTGTCGTCACTTCCCGATGGCGCCGGGTGGCTGCTCATCGAGATGTCTGGCGACTCCCCCGAGGACGCCCTCGAGCGCGCGCACGCGCTCGTCGCCGCCTCGAGCGCGATCAGCCACATGATTCAGCCGGATGCCGCGGCAGCGCGGCCGATCTGGCGCATCCGCGAAGACGGGGTCGGCCTCGCAGGACGGCCAGGCGGTCAGCAGGCGTGGCCGGGATTCGAGGACGCGGCGGTGCCGCCCGCGCGGCTCGGCGAGTACCTCGAGCGATTCGAGACGCTCACCGCCAAGCACGGCATCGACGGCATGAGCTATGGCCACTTCGGCGACGGCTGCATCCACGTGCGCCTCACCTTCCCGCTGCATCAGTCGGGCGACGGCATGCGGGCGTTCATGCTCGACGCGGGCGACCTCGTGGCGGAGTTCGGCGGGTCGATCTCTGGCGAGCACGGCGACGGCCGCGCCCGCGGCGAACTGCTCTCGAAGATGTACTCGCCTGCCGCGATCGAGGCCTTCCGCGAGCTCAAGGCGCTGTTCGACCCGAAGAACGTGCTCAACCCCGACGTGCTCGTCGACCCGGCGCCGCTCGACCTCGACTTGCGCCGCCCGCACGCACTGCCGATCCCCAAAGTGCGCGGCGGGTTCTCGTTCGAGCACGACGGCGGCGACCTCACCAACGCGGTGCACCGGTGCGTCGGCATGGGCAAGTGCCGCGCCGACAACGGGCCGTCAGGCGGGTTCATGTGCCCGAGCTATCAGGCGACGCGCGACGAGAAGGACTCGACCCGCGCCCGCGCCCGCGTGCTGCAGGAGGTCGCGAACGGCGGCCTCGTCGACCAGAGCTGGTCGTCGCCGGAGCTGCACGAATCGCTCGACCTCTGCCTCAGCTGCAAGGCCTGCGCGAGCGACTGCCCCGCCGGCGTCGACATGGCCCAGTACAAGTCAGAGGCCCTGTACCGCACCTACAAGGGCAAGCTGCGCCCGATGCGCCACTACGTGCTCGGCCAGCTGCCGCGATGGACTCCCCTCATGTCGGCGTTCGCGCCGCTCGTGAACGCGATGATGGGTGTCGACTGGCTGCGGAAGCTCGCGCTGCCCGTCGCCGGCGTCGACAAGCGCCGCCGCATCCCGACGGTGTCGTCGACCTCGTTCCGTGCGCAGCGGCGCCGGGCCGTTCGCTCCGGCCGCGCGATCGCGGCGAGCGCGCCGATGGCGCCGTCGGCCCCCGCTCGACGCGTCATGGTGTGGGCCGACTCGTTTTCGAACGGCTTCGCGCCAGGCGTCGGCCACGACGTCGTGCGCGTCCTCGAAGCGGCCGGCCTCGAGGTCGTGACGCCCGAGCAGTCGGTGTGCTGCGGCCTCACGTGGATCTCGACCGGCCAGCTCGACGGCGCACGCTCACGCCTGTCGGCCCTCATGGACGCGTTCGCCCCGATCGTCGACGCTGGCGTGCCCATCATCGGCGTCGAGCCGAGCTGCACGGCCGTGCTGCGCAGCGACCTGCTCGATCTGTTCCCCGACGACCCGCGCGCGAAGCGCATCGCCGAGTCGACTTTCACGCTCGCCGAGATGCTCTCCGGCAGCGCCCCGGTCAAGCCTGCCGACGACTGGTCGATGCCGAGCCTCGACGGCGTCGAGCTCATCGTGCAGCCCCACTGCCACCAGTACGCCGTGCTCGGCTTCCAGGCCGACCGGGCGCTGCTCGATGCGGCAGGCGCATCCGTGAACCAATTGGCCGGATGCTGTGGCCTCGCAGGGAATTTCGGTCTCGAGAAGGGGCACTACGAGACGAGCGTCGCGGTGGCCGAGAACGCCCTGCTTCCGGCGCTCCGCGAGGCGCCGGAGGGTGCCAGGTACCTCGCCGACGGCTTCTCGTGCCGCACGCAGGCCGAGCAGCTCGGCGACACGACGGGCGTGCACCTCGCGACCTTGATCGCAGAGCGCCTCCCCGCCTGACGCGAGCCGAGCCGAGCGCCGGGGGCGGACCGGCCCGCGCGCGGCCGCCCCCGCGGCAACAGGTCGGTTGTGGGTGGTGG
>JBQDJW010000595.1:0-2559 GCA_052086425.1 Pseudoclavibacter sp.
AGGGCAAGGTCGAGTCGCTCAACCTCATCATCAAGGGTGACGTTTCGGGTGCCGTCGAGGCCCTCGAAGAGTCGCTGCTCAAGATCGAGGTCGACGATTCGGTGCAGCTGCGCATCATCCACCGAGGCGTCGGCGCGGTCACCGAGTCGGATGTCAGCCTCGCGACCGTGGACAACGCGATCATCCTGGGCTTCAACGTGCGGCCAGACCGCAAGGCCCGCGATCGCGCTGCGCGCGACGGCGTCGACATCCGGTTCTACTCGGTCATCTACAACGCGCTCGAGGACATCGAGCAGTCCCTCAAGGGCCTGCTCAAGCCCGAGTTCGAAGAGGTGCAGTCGGGTGTCGCCGAGATCCTCGAGGTGTTCCGCTCCTCGAAGTTCGGCAACATCGCGGGTTGTATGGTGCGCTCCGGCACGATCACCCGCAATGCGAAGGCGCGCATCATCCGCGACGGTGTCGTGGTCGCCGATGGGCTGGCGATCGAATCGTTGCGCCGCTTCAAGGATGACGTGACCGAGGTCCGCACCGACTTCGTGTGGGTTTTGGGTCTGTTAATTTTCACCCACATCCTGATGGGCGCCTTTATCTATACCATCGAGTGGGTGGATAACCCGCGGGTCTTAACACCGCGATAGCGGCGGGGCGGGTCCCATCGGGCCCGCCCCGCCGTGTCGCAGCTCGACATCACGCAGAGAAACGCAGGAGGCCTTCATGGTCGACCACGCACGGGCGGCGAGACTCGCCGACCGGATCAAGGTCATCGTCGCAACCCGTCTCGAACGGGGCATCAGAGATCCGCGGCTCGGGTTCGTCACGATCACGGATGTCCGCGTTACCGGTGACCTCCAGCACGCGACCGTCTTCTACACGGTCTACGGCAGCGAGCAAGAGCTCACGGATACCGCCGCCGCGCTGAAAGCGGCGACCGGCATGTTGCGCACCGAGGTCGGCAAGAACCTCAAGGTGCGGTTGACGCCGTCGCTCGAGTTCGTGCACGACGCACTGCCCGACAACATCGGGCGCATCGATTCGCTCCTGGCCGAAGCGCGCTCGCGCGACGCCGAGGCTGCGGAGCGTGCGCGCGGTGCCGCGTACGCGGGGGAGGAAGACCCGTACGTCAAGCCGCGCGACGTCGACGACGAGACCGACATCGACGCGGCCGCGGTCGACGACCGCGCGGCGGATGACCGTGCGACCGAGGACAGCCCGGAAGGCCAGCGCTAGCGAAGCCCGCGTGCTGCGTCGGCCTCAGGGCGCGTCGGCGTCGCCGGGCAGCGCGACGCGTCCGGACACGACGGCGATGAGCCCATCGGACTCGAGCCCCGCGATCGCGCGCTCGTAGCGGGGCGCGTCCGACCCCGCATCGGTCCCGAGCGCCGCGTGGACCATGTCACGGAGCTCCGGGCCCGCGACGCCGCCGGGCGACGCCCGCAGGGCGGCGAGGACGGCGCCGCGCATCTGGCGGTCCGACCCCGCGTAGGCGGCTTGTCTCCTGCGCGGCGTGCCCGCGACGGTGCCGCTCGGCGACCCGGCACGGTGCCAGGCGCACGCGTTGGAGATCGGGCACGCGTCGCATTCGGGATTGCGCGCCGTGCAGACGAGGGCGCCGAGTTCCATCGCGGCGGCGTTCCACGCGACCGCGCGCCGCCGACCGGCCGCGTCGCCGGGGGAGGGCTCCGGCACGACGGCGCGATACTCGGCGTGGTCCCGCGGCGCCGACGGGGCCCACGGCTCAGCCGAACCGACGACGGCCCGCGCGATCACGCGCCTGACATTCGTGTCAACGACCGCGGTCGGGCGACCGTACGCGAAGCACGCCACGGCCGCGGCCGTGTAGGGTCCGACGCCGGGGAGCGCACGCAGCGCAGTCTCATCCGCCGGCACTTCTCCTCGGTGCTGCTCGACGATGGCGATGGCGCATTGCCGCAGCCACCTCGCCCGCCGCGGGTACCCGAGTCGGTCCCACGCGCGGAGCACGTCTGCTTCACTCGCCGCAGCCAGGTCTACTGGCCTCGGCCATCTCGCCACGAAGTCGCGCCACCGCGGCACGACGCGCGCCGCCTGCGTCTGCTGGAGCATGAACTCGCTCACGAGCACACCCCAGGGGGTCACGTCGGCGTCTCGCCAGGGGAGCGGACGCGCGGCGACGGCGAACCAGTCGACGACCGGGTCGACGACGGCGTCGAGGCCCTGATCGCTCATCGCTCGACGAGACGGGCGAGCACCGACGGCGACAGATATTCGCCTGTCCGCTCGACGCGGTGCACGAGCGCCGTCAGTATGCGGTTGACGGGCGTCGGCACACCGTACTCGCGGCCGAGCGCCGCAACGCGCCCATTCAGTTCGTCGATCTCGGTCTGCTGCCCGCGACGGATCGACTGCAGCGTCGACGCGTAGTTCGGCGCGCTCCCGAAGCTCGCCCCGAGCCGTCTCGGAATCGCCATTGCGAGCCCGAGCGGCAGGTGCTCGAGGGCGCGGATGTCGACGATACCGAGCTTGCCGAGCGGCGCGAAGCGCACGCCGATCGCCCGCCCGACCGCGATGGTCTCGCGCATC
>JBQDJW010000596.1:0-2546 GCA_052086425.1 Pseudoclavibacter sp.
ATCCTCGGCGACGGCGAGGTGCGGGTCACGTCTGCCGACGGCCGCGTCGTCACCGCGACGGCGGCCGACGGATTCCTGTCTGTCAACAACGACGTCGTGACGGTCGTCGCCCGCCAGGCCGCCCTGAGCAAGGGAGAATGACCTCCGGGTTTCTCGTACTGCTGCCGCCATCCGAAACGAAACGGGATGGCGGCAGCAGTGCGTTCGGGGTGGATGCGCCGGGTGCGGCGACGGGGTCGGTGCCGGTCCACGCGGGGTCGGGAGACCTCGCTTGGCCTCAGCTCGACGGCATTCGCTCCGACCTCATCGACGACCTCGCCGCGCTCGCGCACGATGTCTCCGCCACGGCTTCCGCGTTGAAGATCAGCCCGAAGCTGGCCGAGATCGAGGCGGCGAGGAATCGCGAACTGCGGACGTCGCCCCGTATGCCGGCGGGGCTGCGCTACACCGGGGTGCTCTACGACGCCCTCGACGCGTCGTCGCTCGACGACGAGTCGTGGCGGTGGATGCGAAGGCACGTCGCCGTGCATTCTGCCCTGTACGGCCTCGTCGGGGCCGGCGAGCCGATCGCCGCGTATCGGTGCTCGTCGTCGTCGCGCGTACCGAGCCCACCGCTGAAGCAGCGGTGGTCGAGGAACATCGCCGACGCGCTCGCCGCGCACGACGGCACCATCCTCGATTTGCGCTCCGGGGGATACCAATCGCTGGGTTCCGCCGGCGCGAAGGCACTCATGCTCGACGTCGTGACCGACGATGGCGACGGGGGCGTTCGCGCACTGAACCACTTCAACAAGCGGGCCAAAGGGGAGCTCGTTCGTGCTCTCGCCACGAGCGAGATCGGACGGAGCATCTCGTCATCCGCGGGCGGCGCCGACGTCGTCCGCGCGATGACGGCACTCGGCTTCGACGCGGAGACGGTCTCGCCCTCGCGGCTCAGGTTGCGCGTCGCGGACCCTGTTCGCGTCTAGACTCGGCGATGTCTCGGCATCGGACGTTGCCGATGAACCAACGACAATCTGGGGGACTGGAATGGAAGACGATTACGGAACAGGTGCAGCCGCCGCCGGCCTCGGCCTCATGGTCACACTGATCTATCTCCTTCTGATCGTGGGCATGTACGTCATCTTCGCGCTCTGCCTCGGTTCGCTCTTCAAGAAGATGGGCATCGAGAGCTGGAAGGCGTGGGTGCCGATCTACAACAACTGGACCCTCCTCGAGGCGGGCGGCCAGAAGGGGTACTGGGCCCTGTTCTCGCTCATCGGCCTCGGCATCATCCCTCTCATCTTCATGATCATCGGCGCCCTCCGAATCCAGCAGGGGTTCGCGAAGGACACCATGTGGATCATCCTCTTCATCCTCGTCATGCCGGTCTGGTGCGGCATCCTCGGCTGGGGCAAGGAGAACGTCTACGACCCGCGTCGCATCACGATGGGTCCAGGGTTCGGCGGCGGTCAGCCCGCCTACGCGGGACAGCCGCAGTACGGGCAGCAGCCCGGGTATGGTCAGCAGCCGGGCTACGGTCAGGCTCCGCAGCAGTACGGCCAGCAGGCTCCGCAGCAGTACGGCCAGCAGCAGCCGGGCTACGGTCAGGCTCCCCAGCAGTACGGTCAGCAGCAGCCACCGCAGCAGGGCTACGGCCAGGGCCCTTACGGGCAGTAGCATCCACTGTTGAACGCCGAGGGACCGGGCTATCGGCTCGCCCCCTCGGCGTTCGCCGTATCCGGCGGACACCCCGTCGATCGTCGTGCCTGTCGTCCATGACCTGTGGACTCGGCGCCGTCCACAGGCCGAGCAGGTTCTCGAGCGCTACGACGGCGTGCGTTCCTACGGTGTCCGCATGACCTCGACTCGTCGCTGCAAAACCGAAGCATCGTTCATCTCAACCGTCACGGAAATGCTCGGCTACTGCCCGAGCGAAAGCCTCGTCCTGCTTCCACTCACGGGGAACGAGGGAGCGGCGACGCTCCGGTTCGACCTTCCGCCGCGCGACCGAATGCTCACCCGGGACGCGCTGGACGCATGGGTGAACCAGGCGATCGGCATCGCGCTCCGGCTCGAGAACGTCACTGCGCTCGCCCTGATCGTGTTCGCCGACGAGCGCGTCGCCTCCGCGCCTCGCCCAGAACTGATTCGCGCGTTCGGGCGCGGCGCGGGGCACAGTGGGCTACGGCTGTTCGCGCCCGTGTTCCGTGCGCGAAACGCGTGGGGCAGGTACGACGCCGATGTCTGTGGAGGCGAGCGGCCGCTTCGGGGACTCCGGGAACTCGGTCGTGCGGGCGAGTTGCCGATGACCGCGCCTCAGGCCGCGGCCCGGGACCACGCGGACACCGCGGACGCGCTCTCGTCCGACGGCGCCGCGCGGTTGCCGGCCGACACCGAGCTCGTCGCCGCGTTCGACCGGATGTTGAGCGAACCCGGCGGCCGTCTGCATCCCGACGATCTCGACCGAGTGAGCCGATCCGTCGCAGAACAGCTCGTCGATCCGACCTCACGAGACACGCTGCTCGTTCGCATCGCGTTCGGGACCGGTGCAGCCAGGAGCCTTG
>JBQDJW010000597.1:0-2545 GCA_052086425.1 Pseudoclavibacter sp.
TCCGCCCGCCTGCCGTGTCGGCCACCGACCCGGCTCAGGATGGTCGCTAGGCTCGTCGCGATGTAAACAGTCTCCGGCACGATGCTCTGCGGTGCGAGCAATGCGCGGAACTCATCGCGTTGTCGCCGGAACCAGAATCCGAAATCGAGCACGACATCGTTCCCCGCTGCGACATGGCTCAGCAATCGCGCCTTCAGGTCTGCTGCGACCTCGGCGACCACTTTGGCGGAGGGCATCGTCGTGATTCCGCGATCCCAGAACTCCACCTCGAACGACAAACGCGTCCAGCCCTCGTGTTCCATACGCTTGGCGTAGGTGGTCTTGCCGGCACCACCTGGCCCGCACATCATCACAACTCGAGGTCGTCGAGTCTTGTTCACCGCCACAGGGCCGAGGCTACGCTCCGCCACTGACGTGCGTCTTGCAACGCTCCGCAAATCGCTGATCTGGGTCAGATCGGACCTGATCCGCACGCCCTAGGGATATTCCGCTACTGGACTCGCTAGCGATCGCCCCAATAATTGCATTGATCGCCCTTGTTGCACGAACCAAAGTAATCAGATTTCGACAGACAGGAACCAAGCCGAAACCTTCTGAATCGTCACTTGAGCCAATACTTTCGGCTTCCTGGACAGTCAGAGAGCCACGTAGACAGGTAAGCAAACTGACCCACCATCGACATTCTTCAAGTTCGACTGCAACAGAAACCCGATATGAAATTGGCAACAATCAGCAATACGAGCGCGCACGTGAGGCAATAGACTCACTTCCCGACGCAGGATCCAACCCAAGTACAAGCTCTTCTCCCCAGAATTTTCGCACCTGAACCTCGAATAAACCCGACTCAATTTCGCTAGCGCTCCACAACGATGCGGTGAACTTGTGCCGAACGTTTCGTCAGCCGTGAACACTTGGGACAAAACACGGAAACAGAGTCGATGATGAGAGTGCATGCCTGCACTCGGCCCCTACGGCTCGCCGACCTCAAGCCGGTACCCGACGCCGCGGAGGGTCGTGATGGTCGCGGTGCCGAATGGCGCGTCGATCTTGCGACGCAGCGCCCCGATGTAGACCTCGACGAGGTTGCGGCCGTCGCTCTCGCCGTCGCCGTCGTGCTCGCCAGGCCAGACCGACTCGAACAGCTCGCGCTTCGACACGGCCTCGCCCGCGCGCTGCATAAGGGCGCGCAGCACCGCGAACTCGCGGGCCGTGAGCTCGATCGGCGTCTCGCTCCGCGCCACGGTGTGCCGCACCGGGTCGAGCTCGAGCCCGCCCGCCCGCAGCGTTGTCGGGCGCACTCCCCCGCCCCGCCGCATCAGGGCCCGCAGGTGCGCGAGCAGTGCGACGAGCTTGAACGGCTTGACGAGGTAGTCGGCGGCGCCCGAATCGAGCGCCTCGGCCTCGTCGTACTCGCCGTCCTTGGCCGTGAGCATGAGCACGGGCGTCCAGACGCCGCGCTCGCGCAGATCCCGCACGACGCGGTAGCCGCTGCGCCCGGGCAGCATGAGGTCGAGGATGATCGCGTCGTGGCCGCCGCCGGCCGCCGCGACAAGGCCAGCGTCGCCATTATTCTCGGCATCGACGACGTAGCCCTCGCGCTCGAGCGCCCGGCGCAGCACGTCGACGAGGGACCGGTCGTCGTCGACGATGAGGATGCGCATGTGGGCCTGGCCTTTCATCCGGAACCAGAACTTTCTCGCCCACGCCGTCGCAGCCTGTTCGGCCGCTGCACAAAAGGGCGCTCGGCGTGCCCTAAGGTGGCCGCACGCATCAGGAACCGAGCCGCGCCCATCCGGCGTGTCGCCAGGCGGCGCGCCGAGCGCGCGACTGCGGCGAGTGAGGAGCAGCATGACGTTCACCCCCGCCGAGCACCGCACCCGCATCGCCCGCGCCGCTGCCGCCGCCCGCGATGAGGGGCTCGCCGGCGTCATCGTCGCCGACCCCGCCAACCTGCACTACCTGACGGGGTACAACGCGTGGTCGTTCTACATGCCGCAAGTGCTCGTGATCGACGCGTCAACCGCCGAGGTGCTGTTCATCGCCCGAGACATGGACGCGAAGGGTGCCCACCGCACGGCCATGCTCGAACCGCACGAGATCGTCGGATACCCCGAATCGACCGTGCACCGGCGCGACACGCACCCGTTCGTCTGGGCCGCCCGCGAGCTGCGCGAGCGCTGCTGGGCCACGCGGTTCGCGGGCGGACGCGTCGCGATCGAGGGCGACGCCGACTTCTTCTCGGTGCGCGCATACCTGTCGCTGCGCGACGGGCTGCCCGAGTGGGAGTTCGTCGACGGGCACCGCATCATCAGCTGGCTGCGCGTCATCAAGTCCGACAAAGAGATCGAGCTCATGCGGGGCGCCGGGCGCATCGTGTCGAACGCCATGTCGACGGCGATCGACATGATCGCCGCCGGTGTTCCGCAGCACGAGCTCGTCGCGGCGATCTGGCACGCGCAGATCTCGGGCGTTCCCGGCGCCGACGGCGACTACCCCGCGATCGTGCCGATGCTGCCGACGGGCGGTGCGAGCGACACCCCGCACC
>JBQDJW010000598.1:0-2535 GCA_052086425.1 Pseudoclavibacter sp.
AGAAGCTCCTGCACGACCACAGCGAGGTCAAGATTCTCGTGTCGATGCGCTGATTCGAGGTGAATCGGCGGAGCCGCGCGGGGACTCTCGCGCGGCTCCGCCGGCCCGCCCGTCGGCCGCACGCCGACTCCGACACAGAGCCTCCCGCAACTACCGTCCGCCCGGTACAGTGAGTCGGTGCCAGACGACACCCGCTCGACCGCCCTGCCACCGCTGGCGATGTCGCCGATTCGGCGCTGGACGGTGCTCGTCACCGTCTCGGTCGGGTTGCTGCTCATCGGGCTCGACAACTCGATCCTCTATACGGCGCTCCCGACGCTCACTCGCGAGCTCGGCGCATCCGGGCTCGAAAGCCTCTGGGTCATCAACGCGTACCCGCTCGTCATGGTCGGGCTATTGCTCGGCAGCGGGACGCTCGGCGACCGGCTCGGCCACCGCCGAATGTACCTCGGCGGGCTCGTCGTGTTCGGTCTCGCGTCGGCCGCCGCCGCCTTCGCGCCGAGCGCGCCCGCGCTGATCGGCGCCCGTGGCCTGCTCGCGGCGGGAGCTGCGTTCATGATGCCAGCGACCCTCGCGCTGATCCGCACGACGTTCCGCATCGAGCGCGAGCGAAACATCGCGATCGCGATCTGGGGCAGTATCGCAGTCCTGGGCATGTCGCTCGGGCCGATCCTCGGCGGCACGCTGCTCGAGTTCTTCTGGTGGGGATCGGTGTTCCTCATCAACGTGCCGATCGTCGTGCTCACGATCCCGGTCGTGCTGCTCGTGGCGCCCCGAGACCGGCCAGATCCGTCCAAGCGGTGGGACGCGATCTCGTCGGCCGAAGTGCTCGTCGGGCTCGTCGGCGCCGTGCTCGCCCTCAAGGAGGCGACGCACGCTCACCCGAACTGGCTCGTCGTCGCGATCGCGCTCGTCGCCGCCGTTGTCGGATTTTGGCTGTTCTTCCGCAGGCAGCGGCGACTCGAGCATCCGCTGCTCGTGTTTTCGATCTTCCGCAACGCGGCATTCTCGTCCGGCGTGCTCGCCGCCGCGGTTGCACTCTTCACGATCGCGGGCGTTCAGCTCGTCACGACGCAGCGCTTTCAATTCATCGAGGAGTTCACGCCGCTCGAGGCGGGCTTGCTCGTCGCGGCGCTCGCGGTCGGAACCGTGCCGACCTCGCTGCTCGGCGGTGCGTTCCTGCACCGCACCGGGCTGCGTGCGCTCATCTCAGGCGGGTTCGCGCTCGCCGTCGTCGGAGGCGCCGTGATGCTCGCGTCGACGGTGTTGCTCAACGGGCCGGCCGTTGACGGGGCGGCGGTCGACGCCGGCGCCTCGACCGCGATCGCGGCGATGGGCCAGGAAACCGGCGGGCCCGGCTCCGAGGGCGAGGTCACGTCGAACCCGGGGTTCGGACTGTTCGTCGCCGGCCTCGTCGTGACCGGCCTCGGCCTCGGCGGCGTCTTCGCCGTCGCCTCGACCGCCATGATCGGCAACGCGCCGACCTCTCGCGCTGGAATGGCCGCGGCGGTCGAGGAGGTGTCGTACGAATTCGGCGGGCTGATCGCGGTCGCACTGCTCGGCAGCTTGGTCACGTTCGTCTACAGCGCGACGGTGCAGCTGCCCGACGGCACGCCCGAGGTGGCTCGCGAGAGCATTTCCGACGCGCTCGCGGTCGCCGGCGGGGATCCGGCCGTCGTCGCCGCTGCCGGAGCCGCGTACGACACGGCGTTCGCCTGGGTGCTGGCGGCGGTCGTCGCGGTGCTGCTCGCGGCCACGATCGCGACCGCCGTGCTGTTGCGGCGCTACGGTCCTGGCACGCAATCGCAGCTGCATTCCGAGCACTGAGGCGTCGATTCCGGGCTTGCGGACGGCCCTGACCGATTGCAGGGCTCCTGACGCAGCAGACGTGTATTTGGCGACTCCTGCGCGAGGAGCCCTCGAAACGGACAACGTTCCTCGCGGCCGCGTCTTGACGGGACCCCTCTCGCTGTGTCAGTGTATTAGGTATCTAATACAACGACACAAGCTGGGTGGCCGATGCAGTTCGACAGTTCAGCCCCGATCTGGGTGCAGCTCGAGGCCGAGTTCGCCCGGCGCATCGTCGTCGGCGACTGGGTGCCCGGCTCGCGCATGCCCGGGGTGCGCGAGTTGGCCTCCGCCCTCGGCGTGAACCCCAACACCGCCCAGCGGGCGCTCGCCGAGCTCGAGCGTCGCGAGCTCTGCCGCTCCGAGCGCACGGCCGGGCGATTCGTGACCGACGATCAGGGCCGCATCGCGGCCGCGCGCGAAGACTTCGTGCGCGGCGCGGCCGACGCATTCATCGAGCGTGCGCGGGGGATGGGAATGCCGCCCGCCGCCGCACTGCGGCTCATCGAGGAAAGGTGGAACGACCGTGGCGACAACGAGCAGACCGGCGCCGACGCTGCAACGGACGGGGAGCGTCCAGGGCATGCCGGCCGACCCGACGAACGAGCGAGTGCCTGACATGAACGACCAGAACGCCATGCACGCGCCGCACGAGGCGACGGGCGCACCCGGTTCGGCAGCAGCATC
>JBQDJW010000599.1:0-2534 GCA_052086425.1 Pseudoclavibacter sp.
CATGCCGTGGGAGCCGAAGGCGGCGTTCGCCGCCGTTTCGACCTTCTATCGGGATTGAGGTGCGGAGATGTCGGTTCGGTGGCAGTTCCGGATGCTCGACGCGACCGCCCGCGAGCGCGACGTGAACGCGCTCGG
The DNA here is from genome assembly GCA_052086425.1 of Pseudoclavibacter sp. Lineage (GTDB taxonomy): Bacteria > Actinomycetota > Actinomycetes > Actinomycetales > Microbacteriaceae > Pseudoclavibacter. Next base: position 136 of record JBQDJW010000599.1, read on the forward strand.
CCACGTCACTGCGGTGAGTTGAACAACCGCGTCACTTCGTCGACGAGGTCGGCGAGCCCCGCGGGGCGCGAGTCGCGCCACCAGGCAATGCGCACCGGCACGCGGGGTCCGTCCTTTATCGGACGGTAACTGACGTCCGGGCGCGGGTGATGATGCGCGGTCGACTCCGCGGTGGTGCCGACTCCTCGGCCGGCGGCGATGAGATTGAGCCAGCTCTCGAGGTCGTTCGACTCGGTGAATCGCAGCTCGACTCCGGCGTCTCTCCAGAGCTCTTCGCTCGTCGTTCCGACTCGCGGATCGATCACGATGGTCCGCTCCGCAATCTCCGCCATTCGCAACTGTCTGCGTCGTGCCCACATGCGATCGTCCGCCGCGAACGCCGCGAATCTGCGCTCCAGGCCGACCACGACCGAATCGAATCGTCGCTCGTCGACTGGGCGGCGCACGATGGCGGCGTCGCTCTTCCCCTCCGCCAACCCTGCGGTTGACGAGTTGTAGCGCACGAGTTCCAGCTCGATCGACTCGTGCTCGACGGCCCACCGGCGCTGGAACGTGGTCGTGTGGCGACCGAGTGCGGCCCACGCATAGCCGAGTCGGAGGCGTGCACGTCGAGTCACGAGGAATTGGTCGAACCCGTCGGCCTCCGCGAGGACACGGCGGACGTGGGTCAGAACCTGTTGCCCGGCACTCGTCAGTTCACAGCCACGAGGGATGCGGCGCAGGAGTTGGGTGCCGACACGGCGTTCCAGCGAGGCGATACTGCGCGACACCGCGGCCTGCGAGATGTGCAGTTCCAATGCCGCGTCCGTGAACGAGCCCATCTCGGCCGCGGCGACGAATACCCGCAGCTCCCGTACCGTCCAATCCATAACCCAACCGTATGGCAGCGTCGATATATGCACTAGGCGATTGTGCGTCGCCAACCTAGCGTGACTTGCATGTCCGAGGTGATCAGAACGAGTCGAAGGTCGGAGCGACGCGCCGCTCTGGCGCAGGCGATCGTCGTCGGGTCATCCTTCACAATGCTGCTCGCAGGATCCAACGCCGTGAATCCGCTCCTGCCGGTCTACCGCGACCTTCTCGGCCTCGACCCGCTCGTCCTTTCACTGACGTTCGTGTTCTATGTCGCGGTTCTTGTCTGCGGCCTGTTCGTCCTCGCCCGACCGCGTCACGCCCACCGCGCAGCCGTATTTCTTCTCGGAAGCCTGGCGCTCCTCGTCGTGTCGAACCTGCTGCTCGCGCACGCCCACGAGTGGTCGATCCTGATCGGCCGAATCTGCGCCGGACTCGCCGGCGGCGTTGGCACAGGCGCGTCCTCCGCACTCGTCGTGGCAGCGATCGGCGCGAAGGGTCGGGCCGTGACGGCGACAGGCAACTTCATCGGCGGAGTGCTCGGCGCAGGATCGTCCCAGTTGATGGTCACCTTCGTCGGGGACATGGCTCCGCGGTTCGTCTTCCTCTCGCACGCCGCCATCGTTTCAGCGCTGCTCGTCGCCGCGGCCGTGGTTCTGCGACGACGACGTGGAGACAACCGTGCGGTCCTCGAGAATCCGGGGGTGCCCGTGTCTGCCAGCCTCGATCGGCGAGCTCTCCGGATGCTGGCCGCCGGGACGATCTCCTGGGTCGCGACCAGTGTGGCTGTCGTATTCGGTGCGACAGTGTTCGCCGACCTCGGTCGGCCCCTCGTGCAGGCGGTCGGTCCGACGCTGATGCTCGGAGCGAGCGCCGCCGCGCAATTGGTCGGCCCGGCAGTCGCTCGTCTCGCGCCGTGGGTCGGCGGAAGCCTCATGATTTCGCTGGGAGTCGTTGGAATGCTCGCGGGCGCGTGGCTGGCCGCCGACGTCCTCGCGATTGCAGGTTTCGGGGTCCTCGGAATCGGCATCGGCATCTCGTTTCGGACCGCGCTCATCGCTTTGACACGCGGCGCGACGCCGGCGCGCCAGGGCGCGCAGGCCTCTCTCTATGCCGGGGTCACCTACACCATCTCCGCTGCCACGGTGCTCGTCGTCGGTTGGGTGGCGAACACGACCGGCCTGGCCCCAGCCGTGCTCGCGGCACTTGGCGTGATCGGTATGCTCAGCGTCTTCGCCCTCACCTGGGCGCCTCGACTGCGCGACACCCTCGAACCTGTCCCGCCGACGACGGGCACTCGAACCTGACGTCGTCCGCGCCGACGGTACGCGGCGGACGCCTGACGCACTCGCGCGCTGTGCCGAGGATGGCTACGCGGCAGATCCCGCGACGCGATCGCGCGCATCCTGATTCTTCGGAGTGAAAAAGTTGACGAGCGTTCCGTCGGGGTCGCGGACGAGCAGCGAGCGGTTGCCCCAGGGCATATCGGTCGGCTCGTTGACGAAGACGTCGACCACGTCGCGGAGCGCCAGATGCGTCGCGTCGAC
>JBQDJW010000600.1:0-2531 GCA_052086425.1 Pseudoclavibacter sp.
TCGAGCGCCGCGGGAACGCCGACGTACATGGCGCACTGCAGCAGCACCTCCTGGATCTGCGTGACCGTCACGCCGTTGCGAAGCGCGCCGCGCACGTGCACGCCGAACTCGTGCGAGCGTCCGAGCGCCGTCAGCACCCCGAGGTTGACGAGGCTGCGCTGCGAGCGCTCGAGGCCGTCGCGGCCCCAGATGCTGCCCCAGCAGAACTCGGTCACGTAGTCCTGCGCCGGCTTCGAGAAGGCGCTCACGGCCGCCATCGAGCGCTCGACGTGCTCGGGGCCGAGCACCTCTTTGCGCGTGGCGAGACCGTCGTCGAACGTGTCGGCGTGGGTTCCCTGGCTGAACATGGTCAGACCTCCTCGGTCGGGGTTTGCGCGTACTCGTCGTCGCCGACCGCGGTGGCCCACACGGTCGTGCCGAGCGAGATCGCCGTGTGCGTCATCGACGCGTCGGGCGAAGCGCCGTGCCAGTGCTGCTCTCCCGGCGGGCACCACACGGTGTCGCCCGCGCGGATCACGCGCACCTCGCCGTTCGCGCACACGAGGCCGCGGCCCGCGAGCACTTGCAGGATCTGGCCCTGCTCGTGGTGGTGCCAGTGCGTCCGCGCGCCCGGCGTGAAGTTGACGGTGTTGATCGTCACGCCGTCGGTCTGCGCCATCGTCACGTAGGGGAACACCTCGCCCGTGAACTGCGAGCCCGGCTTGCCCGCCGTGCCGTCATAGGTGTTCGGATGCTTGATGATCATGCGGGCTCCTCGGTGTCGGGTGCGTCGGTGTCGGATGCGGCGGGCGTGGACGCCTCGGCGGCGTCGGATGCCTGGGCGGCGCCGGTCGGGGCGGCGGTGTCTGACGGGTCGAAGAGGCGAACGCCGCCGCTCACGTCGCCGATCGCATCCACGACCGTGTTGCTGATCTCGTCGGCGTAGCCGAGTTGCCTCGCGAGCCCGAAGGCTGCCGTCGGGCCCGAGCCGTGCAGACTCGCGACGCCGAGCGACGACGCGAGCTCGAGGTAGAGCGACACGTCTTTGAGCATCAGCGTGTTCGTCAGCCCGCCCTCGAGGTAGTCGCCCTTGATGATGTGCGGAAACCGGTTGATCGTCGCGAAGTTGACGCCGCTCGACGAGTTGAGCACGTCGAGCAGGCGCTCGAGATCGAGCCCGGCCTTCTTCGCAGTCACCATGACCTCTGCCGTTGCCGACAGCGAGACGGCATTGAGGAAGTTGTTGAGCAGCTTGACGGTGTGCCCGGCGCTGGAATCGCCGCAGTGCACGATCTTGGTCGCGAAGCGCTCGAGCGTCGGCAGCGCTCGGTCGAGGGCCGCCTCGTCGCCGCCGACCATGAGCGTCAGGGCGCCCTTGTCGGCCGCCGCCGCGCCGCCCGAGATGCCGGCGTCGAGGTACGTCGCCCCTCGCTCGGCGAGCTGCGCCGCGATGCGGCGGGTCGAGTCGGGGTTCGCGGTCGACAGGTCGACGACGATCTGGCCGTCGCGGATGGCGTCGAGCATGCCTCCCGCGCCGGTCGCGTCGCCGGCCATGACGGCCTCGACGACTCGGCTGTCCGGCAGCGAGAGCAGCACGAGATCGCTCGCGGCGGCAACGTCGGCGGCGGTGGCGGCTGGCGTCGCGCCCGCCTCCTCGGCGGCGCCCGGCCGCGGATCGAACCCGAGGACGGCCACGCCGGCCTCAATAATGCGCGCGGCCATGCGACCGCCCATGTTGCCGAGGCCGATGAAGCCGACGCGCACGTCGTGCGTCACCACCGCATCCGGGGTATTGCGGGTGGCGTCGCCGCTCATCGCACGCCCCCGTCGCGGCCCTCGACGGCGGCGCGCAGCTGCTCGGCGGAGTAGGCGGCCTCGTCGACCGCCGCCGTGTCCCACGCGCCGGCTCCGCCCGCCGGGCGAACCGGGTTGACGATGGATGCGCCGCCGTCGGCGCCCACGATCTCGCCGGTCGTGTATGCGGCGTCGTCCGACAACAGGAACGCGACGACGCCCGCGATCTCGGCGGGGCTGCCCGCGCGGCGCATGGGGGTCGTACCCGCCCGGCGAACCATGTCGTCGCCGCCGCCGGTCTGCGCCGCGGCCGCGCTGAACAGGCCGGTCGGCACGATGCCGGGGGCGACCGCGTTGACGCGAACGCCGATCGGGCCGCCGTAGGTCGCGGCGCCCTTGACGAGGCCGACGACCGCGTGCTTCGACGTGTGATACGCGAGCAGGTCGTGGCCGGCGCGGCGGCTCGCGATCGACGCGGTGACGGCGATCGCGCCCCCGACATTCCGCTCGCGGAAGTGGCGGAACGCCGCGCGCATGCCGAGGAACTGGCCGACGACGTTGACGCGCATGACGCGTTCGAAGTCGGCGAGTTCGATGTCGGGCAAGAAGTCGAACGAGCCGAAGATGCCCGCGTTGAGGTGGAACCGGTCGACCCGGCCGAATGCGTCGATCGCCGCGCGCATGGACGCGTCGACGTCGGCCTCGGACGACACGTCGCCGACGACCCCGATCGCGTCAGGCAGCATTGCTGCGACCTC
>JBQDJW010000601.1:0-2518 GCA_052086425.1 Pseudoclavibacter sp.
AGGCCCTCGCCGGTGTTCATGTAGACGGCGTCGGCGACGACGACGAGCCGGTTGTGAGCCTCGAGCCCGTCGAGCCGGATTCGTACGCCGTCGTTGACCTCGGCCGGGTCGAGCGTGCGGCCGTTGAGCTCGACGTGGTGCACCGTCCGCGTGATCGCGTCGATGAAGGTCGACGCCCCTGGGGCCGCGTCGAACGTCACGACGGTCGTCGAGCGGAACGTCTCGTCGCCGGTGGTCAGGTCGAGCGCGACGTCGTAGTGATGCACGTCTAAGATCGCGCGGCGTTCCTGCGCCTCGGCGCGGGTCAGGTTCTCACCGGGCATGCCACTCCTTCATCGAGCACTGAGCCAAAATCGCGGCAATTGCACGACTTTGCTGGGAAAGCCTAGTCGTCGACGTATTCCACCCGTGCAATCGCGCGCGTGGCGCGTCGATCTTTTCTCACGATATGCCCCGGCGGGCATCCGGATGCGCGGATCGCAGAGGCGTGGAGGAGTGCCAACGGCTACATCAGGGCGGTTGCGATGAGGAGGGACACCGCGCCGACCGCGACCGCGATGGGCAGCACGCTGAGACCGATCAGCCACCCGAGCCCGCGCCGCTGCTGAGGGACGACCCCGAGCTCACCCCGCTCGAACGAGACGTACGGGCCGCCATAGAACACGGGAACGGATTGCCCCGGCAGCACATCGACCTGCAGGGCGGCGCGGCCGAATGTCCACATCCAGGTGTTCTGCACGTTGATGACGTAGGTGCCAGGCTGGACCGGGATCATTGCCGTGCCGTGATTCATGACCACGACCGGGTAACCGTTGAAGGTGACCTGCGGCGCGATCATCGACGAGGTCCAGACGCTCCCCTGAACGGTGAATTGGACGAAGCCGGGGGCCGCCTGGGCCGCGACAGGTTGCGCCTGCGGCGAAACGCGCTGCCCGTACTGAGGCGGCGCCTGCTGGGGTGGTGTCTGGTGCCCGGGCTGCGGAGGCTGATGCATGCGGTCGAATCTACGACCAGTACGCACCTCGACGCATCGATCTTCGGTACGGCGCGCGTCACACGTCGGCGGTACCCTGTCGACATGGCTGACAAGACCGCTGTTGACTTCTGGTTCGACCCCGTCTGCCCCTGGGCATGGATGACCTCCCGCTGGATCGACGAGGTGGCGCGTCAGCGCGACATCGACGTCACCTGGCACATCATGAGCCTCGCGATCCTCAACGAGAACCGCGAGATGGACGAACGGCACCGCGCCTCCCACAGCGCCGGCTTCGCGCTCGGCCAGGTCGTCACGGCCGTTCGCGACGTGCTCGGTCAAGACAAGGTCAAGGCCGTCTACGACGCCCTCGGACAGCGCATCCACGTCGAGGGCCGTGGCTCGACCGACGAGGCGATCCTCGGCGAGGTCACGAGCGAACTCGATATTCCGCAGGAGCTCGTCGACCGCGCGCTCGCGGGCGAGTTCGACGAGGCGTACCGCGCGAGCCACGTGGATGGCATCGGCCGTGTCGGCGAAGACGTCGGCACGCCCGTCGTCTCGGTCAACGGCGTCGCCTTCTTCGGCCCCGTCATCTCGCCCGCACCGAAGGGCGACGACGCGCTCCGGCTCTTCGACGGCGTCGTCATGGCGGCGAGCGTCGACGGCTTCTTCGAACTCAAGCGCACGCGGACGCGCGGTCCGCAGTTCAACTAATGCGCATCCACGTCGCGACCGACCACGCGGGGCTCGAGTTCTCGCAGCACCTGCAGCAGCACCTCGCGCAGCAGGGCCACGAGGTCATCGACCACGGGCCGGTCGACTACGACGCGCTCGACGACTACCCATCCTTCTGCATCAACGCGGCGCAGGCCGTCGCCGATGACTGGGCTGCCGGCGTCGAGGCGCTCGGTGTGGTGTTCGGCGGCTCCGGCAATGGCGAGCAGATCGCGGCGAACAAGGTCGAGGGCGTGCGCGCCGCACTGGTGTGGAACGTCTCGACGGCCACGCTTGCGCGTGAGCACAACAACGCGAACGTCATCTCGATCGGTGCGCGGCAGCACTCCGTCGACGAGGCCGTGAGCTTCATCGACGCGTTCATCGCCGAGCCCTTCCCGGGTGACGAGCGCCACGTGCGTCGCATTTCGCAGATCGCCGAGTACGAGCGAACGGGCGATATCGCGGCCGACGAGGTGCTGCCGAGCTCCCGCGCCGATGTCCCGGTCGTGCTCGTGCCGGGCGAGGTGGCGCCGCTCCGCCCCGCGCCGGATGCGCCCGCGCCGCGTCGCGCGGGCTTCGCAGCGGAGGGGTAGGGGGTGCCGGAAGGGCACTCCGTCCACCGTATCGCGCGCCAGTTCGAGGCCAACTACACGGGACGCGACGTCGCCGCGTCGTCGCCGCAGGGCAGATTCGACGTGGGTGCAGCCGAGATCGATGGGCGACGGATGCTGCGCACCTTTGCGGTGGGCAAGCAGATGTTCTCGGAGTTCGAGGGCGGCGCGTGGCTGCGGGTGCACCTCGGGATCTACGGGGCCTGGGATTTCG
>JBQDJW010000602.1:0-2518 GCA_052086425.1 Pseudoclavibacter sp.
CTCACGAGTCGAACCCCATCCCGACGGCGTCCAACGCCTTGAGGAAGAGGTTCCGCTTCCCGTCGTTGTGGTCTGCGCGGTCCATCGCCGCGCGCACCAGGTTGACGCCGATTGCGGCCGCCGGCTCCGGTGGGAAGGGAATCGGTGTCTCGCGAACCATCTGCAGCCGCGTGCGCTCGGTCTCGACGCCCGACAGCAGGTCGAGCATGACGTCGCCGGCGAAGCGGGCGGCGCCGACGCCCAGCCCGGTGAATCCAGTGGCGTACGCGACGCGGCCGCGCCTGGCGGTACCGAAGAACGCGCAGAATCGGCTCGAGGAGTCGATGACCCCCGCCCAGCGATGGGTGAACCGCAGGCCCTCGAGCTGCGGGAAGGTCGTGAAGAAGTGCGACGCGAGCCGGCGGTGGCTCTCCATCCGGTCCTCGTATTCCGGCCGGATCTTGCCGCCGAAATGGTAGATCGCGTCGTAGCCGCCGAACAGGATGCGATTGTCGGCTGACAGCCGGTAGTAGTGGAATTGATTGGCGCTGTCGGCGAGCCCCTGGCGGTTCGACCAGCCGATCGACGCGAGCTGCGACGCGGTCAGCGGCTCGGTCATGAGCACGTAGTCGTAGACCGGAACGGTCATGAGCCGATTGCGCTTGAGCAGTGCGGGGAACGCATTGGTGGCGAGGGCGACGGAATCCGCGGTCGCCCGACCCTGATCCGTCTCGAGCACGACCGGTCCGACAGCGTCTTCGTCGATGCGCAGCACTCGCGATCGCTCGAAGATCTCGACGCCGAGCTCGGCCGCGACCCGCGCCAGTTCGAGCGCGAGCTTCGCGGGGTGAACCAGCGCGCTGCCATCGCGGTCCCACGCGCCCGCGAGATAGGTGCTCGAATGCACTTCGGCCTGCACGGCCTCGCGGTCGAGGAATCCCTCCTGGCTGCGGAGCCACTCGACCTGGTGCGGCTCGACGGCCACCGCCAACTGCCCGGTGCGCTCGAAGTCGGCCTGCATGTCGTAGCGCTCAACCGTCGCGGCGATCCCGTCGAGGTTCTCCTGTCCGAGCTCTTCCAGTCGGTCGATCTCGTCTGGCCACCGGTTCACGCCGTTCTCGTGGCCGTGCGTCAGGCTGGCCTCGCAGAAGCCGCCGTTGCGCCCCGACGCCGCCCACGCGATGCGCGAGGCCTCGACCAGCACGACGCGGCGATCGGGGTCGCGCTCCTTCGCCCTGACGGCCGTCCACAGGCCGGCGTACCCGCCGCCGACGATCGCGAGGTCGGCATCCACATCACCTCGGAGCTGCGGATGCTCGACGCGATCCACGTCGTCGAGCCAGAAGACCGACAACGGGGTGTCCTGCAGCGCGTGGTCGATGACGGATGCCGCCGGGCGCTGCCGCTCGAAAACGGTCGTTCCCATGTTCACTCCGATGCATGATCGGGCGACGCGCGAATCAGCGCGTGCCCCAGTTGTACAAGTCCTTGTAGAGGCCGGCGTAGAGCAGGCTCTCGGTGTGCGTGACGCCGTCGATGGTGCGGATGCGCGTCGCCACGAGGTCGATCAGGTGCTCGTCGTTCTCGCACACGGCTTCGACGAGGATGTCGAACGTGCCGAGCGTGACGACGACGTAGGCGAGCTCGGGAATCTGGGTGAGCTGCTCGGCGATCGTGCGCGGGTCGCCGGTCACCCTGATGCCGATCATCGACATCCGGTTGAAGCCGAGCTGCATCGGGTCGGTGACTGCGACGATCTGGATGATGCCGGCCTCGGTCATCCGCTGCACGCGCTGGCGCGTCGCCGCTTCGCTGAGCCCGACGGCGCGCCCGATCTCGCCGTACGGCCGGCGGCCGTCTTCTTGAAGCAGCTCCACGATCTTTTTCGACACGTCGTCGAGGATGGGGTGCTTCTCAGATGTGCTCACGCCACGATTATGGCACCGGATGCGCCACTCGGCAATGGATATCGTCGTGAATCGATCATTGCTCGCGCGAATCCGTTGCTCGTGCCTACAATGGCCGACATGACCTCACCGTCGAGCGCTTCGACCCTGCAGAACTTCGTCCGCGGCCGATACGTCGCGGCGCGCGGCGCGGCGACGCTGCCACTGATCAACCCGGCCACAGAGGTGTCGTACGGTCGCGCACCGGTCTCCGACGCATCCGACGTCGATGACGCGTACGCCGCGGCGTCCGACGCGTTCCGAGTGTGGCGGGCGACGACGCCGGCGGAGCGCCAGCTCGCGCTCTACCGCATCGCCGACGAGATGGAGCGGCGTGCCGAGGAGTTCGCCGATCTGGAGTCGCAGGACACCGGAAAGCCGCGGGCGACGCTGGTCGCCGACGAGATCATGCAGTCCATTGACCAGCTGCGATTCTTCGCAGGGGCGGCGCACAGCCTCGAGGGCCTGGCGGCCGGCGAGTACCTGGCCGGGCACACCTCGTTCGTGCGGCGCGAGCCGATCGGCGTCATCGGGCAGGTGACGCCGTGGAACTACCCGCTGAACATGGCCGTGTGGAAGATCGCGCCGGCGCT
>JBQDJW010000603.1:0-1521 GCA_052086425.1 Pseudoclavibacter sp.
TCTCGCCGCCCGTCTCGGCGTCGTGCCGATGGCCCTGTACAAACACGTTGCGAACAAGGAAGACCTGCTCGACGGCATGGTCGATGTGATCGTCGCGGACATTCCGAGGCCCGACGCGGGCCTGGAGTGGAAGGCGGCGCTGCGCGACACCATGCTCGCGGCGAGGCGGGGCATCGTTCGCCACCCGTGGCTGAGGTCGGTCATCGAGTCGCGCACGCGGCGAACCGCGACCGTGCTCTCCTACATGGATGCTGTGACGGGCGCGTTCCTGCGCGGCGGATTCTCCGCTGACTTGACGCACCACGTGATGCACGCTCTCGGGCACCGCATTTGGGGCTTCAACCCGGAGGCCTTCGACGCGCCGGACGTGCCGGACGACGCCACCGTGCCTGCAGACCCCGCGGCCGTCGAGGTGATGGTGCAGCGCATGAGCGAGGCATACCCCAACATCGCGACGGTCACGCTCGCGACCATCGACGGCGACCTCTCGCGGCTCGGCGAGCGGTGCGATGAGCAGTTCGAGTTCGAGTTCGGGCTCGACCTGCTGCTCGACGCCTTCGAGGGGATGCGCGACGCCGGGTGGAGTTCGCGCGGGCGCTGACGCGGGGTTCCTCGGGCGGCGCGAGCCGGCAACGTGTCGCGCTCAGTCCCATTCGTATGCAGTTTCCCAGCCCACGCGGGGTGGAGGCGGCGGCGTGGTCGCGCGTCGGCCGCTGTGCACGGCCGGTCGTGCCCGGTCGTCGTGCCCGCGAGCGGGACGAGCGCGCACACTCCCCGCTCTGCGGGGCGGGGGGAGTCGTCCTCGTCACTCCACCCGCGCCCTGGATCCGATCTCGATCTCTCCCCGAGGTCTCCCCGAACGACCCCACCAACCCCCAGCAGGAGGACCCCTCATGCAGTTCCGCGGTCGAGCGCCTGCCACGACTCGCCGAAACGGCGACCGCGCCGCGAACGGCGTATCGGGTCGCGCCCCGAGCAACCGCCCAGGGCGCTCGCAGTGGATCGTGCTCGCCGGCCTGCGCGCACGCGGAGGGGTCCCCCCGAACGCTGGCGGCCGGCGCGGCACCCCCATCGGGACCCCCGCGCCCGTGACCGCCGCGAACACACGCTTCCAGGCCATGCCGGTGACGTCGTTGCTGCACATCATCGGCGCGACTGTCTTCGCGTTCGTCGGTGCGTTCCAGTTCGTGCCGGCGGTGCGACACGGCCGGCCTCGCTGGCACCGGTTCGCCGGCGCGTTACTGGTCATCCCGAGCGGCTTCGTCGTCGCGCTGAGCGGCGTGCTCATGACTGCCGCGTTCGAGATGCCGCCAGTCGACGGCCTCGCGCGCGAGATCACCCGCTTCGTGGTCGGCGCACTCATGACGGTATTCCTCGCCGCGGGCGTCGTGGCGATCGCGCAGCGAGATTTTCGCGGACACGGTGACTGGATGATCCGCGCCTACGCGATCGGGATGGGCGCGGGAACGCAAGTGCTCACGGCGATTCCGGGTGCGCTGATGCTCGGCGAGGCCGGCGAGG
>JBQDJW010000603.1:1531-2515 GCA_052086425.1 Pseudoclavibacter sp.
CGTCGCAGAACTCGTCATCGCGCGGCGGCGGCGTCGCTGTCGGAGGCGGCGGGCGTGACATCGCTGACGCTGCGTGCCAGCGCCGGCACGCACGCGTGAACCTCGCGAACGCAACTCCGGCCGATCGGCCGAGGCGGCGCATCCGCGAAACCTCGAATGATGGGCGTCATGCCCCGCGAATCGATCCTTGCCCCGCCGCCCCGACCTGTCGCATCCGGGGAGGCATAGGGCATGGTTGGCGGTATGCCGAGCATCCGCGCGAGCCTTGCCGACTGGTGGACGCGGCCCGCGGCGGCCGGGGCGATCGGCCCGAGGGCGCGCGACCTGGTGCTTGCGGGGGTGGCGGCCGGTCTCGCCGTGGCCGAGGGATTCCTGCGCACCGACCTGTCGTGGCCCGCCGCAACGGTCGCCGTGACCGTCGCGGCGATGGTCGGGATGGTCTGGCGACGAACGCGACCGCTGGCCGTCGCGACGTGGTTCACCGCGCTGACGACCGGGTTCGGGATCGCGCAGGCGGTCTTCGGTGTCGGGCAGAACGCGCTCGCGTCGATGTTCGTGCTCGTGGCGATTCCGTACGCGGTGTACCGGTGGGGATCGGGGCGGGCGCAGGTGCTGGGCGCCGGAGTCCTCGCGGTCGGGCTCTGCGCCACCTTCGCGCTCGGCACGGCGGGCCTCGACGGCGCGATCTCCGGCGTTGCCGTGTTCGCGAGCGTCGGACTCGTCGGCGCCTTGCGGCGCCAGCGCGTCGAGGCGCGCTCCCGCGAGCTCGACGCCGTGCGGCTGCGCGAACGCGAGGCCCTTGCGCGCGACCTGCACGACACGGTCGCGCATCGGGTGTCGGCGATCGCGATCCGGGCGCAGGTTGCTCGTGCGGCGACCGCGGATGGCCCGAGCGCGCTCGCCGAGTCGCTCGACGTGATCGAGCACGAGGCGAAGGCCGCACTCGATGAGACGCGCGCCCTTGTCGGGGCTGTGCGTCGCGAC
>JBQDJW010000604.1:0-2509 GCA_052086425.1 Pseudoclavibacter sp.
CTCGGCGACGCCGTCGTCGAGCTCGTTCACGCGCCGGGCGAATTCGTCGAGGTCGTCCGGCGTATCAGCCTGTGCGTCGTGCGCCTCTTCGTCGATGGCCGGGATGCTCGGGTCGGTTTCGTCGGACATCAGCCCTCCTTGCTTTCAGTGCCGTTGGCGCCGTCGGTGCCGTCGGCGCCGGCTGTCGCGCCGCGCAGGCTGCGCTCGCGAATGAGTTCAACCATCGCACCGATGGTTTGGGGAACGTCGAGCCTCGTCGAGTCGAGCACGGTCACACCGGGCGCCGCGTCGATGAAGTCGACGACCTTGCTGTCGGCGGCATCGCGATTCGCGACCGAGGCCGCGACGGTTGCGCGGTCCTCCCCCGCCTTCTCGGCGGCGCGTCGCGCGATGCGCACGTCTTCGTCGGCGGTGAGCAGGATCCGCACCGCCGCATCCGGTGCCACGACCGTGGTGATGTCGCGGCCCTCGGCGATCACGCCTGGCGCATCGCCGTCGGCGAGCTCACGGCGGAACACCCGGTTGAGCGCCTCGCGAACGCTGGCGACGCGGGCGACGGCCGACACGCGGCTCGACAGCTCGGTCGAGCGGATCGCCTCGGTGACGTCGGCCTCGCCGACCCGCACCCAGCGCTCTGCCGGGTACAGCGAGATGCGGTAGGCGGCATCGAACTCTGGCAGCAGCGCCTCAATAGCCTGAGCGTCGTCGAGGTCGACTCCCCGCTCGAGGCCGAGCCAGGTGAGGGCGCGGTACGCGGCGCCCGTGTCGAGAAAGTCGAACCCGAGGCGCTCGGCCGCGGCGCGACTGACCGACGACTTGCCGCTGCCGCTCGGCCCGTCGACTGCCACGACCGTGCGGTGGAATGCCGTTGTGTCGGGGGTGCCGGGGGTCGAAGCTGTGGTGGTCCTCACGCGGCGATCCGCCAATCCCGCGCCGTGAGCTCGTCGACGAGCTTGGCGCGCGCCTCTGGCACGACGAGGATCTCGACGAGGCCGACCTCGATGCCCTGCGAGTGCTCGATGCGGAAGTCTTCAATGTTGATGTCCGCGTCGCCGATGTCGGTCATGAGGCGTGCGAGCTGGCCGGGGCGGTCGTCGATCATGACCGTCACGCTCGCGAACTCGCGGCGCTTGCCGTGCTTGCCCGGCAGGCGCGCGACGCCGTCGTTGCCGGCCGCGATCGTCTCGGCGATGCGCCGGCGCGCGCCGGGCTCGTCGACGCCCTCGAGTGCGCCCGCGACCTCGTCGAGGTCAGCCGCGTAGCGTCGCAGGATCTTCGCGACCCGATCCCCGTTCGCCGCGAGAATCTGGACCCACAGGGTCGGGTCGCTCGACGCGATGCGCGTCACGTCGCGAACCCCCTGGCCCGCGAGCGCGCTGGCGCCGTGCTCGTCGTCGACGAATCGGGCGGCGAGCAGCGACGACACGAGCTGCGGCACGTGCGAGATCAACGCGACGGCCTCGTCGTGGTCATCGGCCGACATGGGTACGGGCGTCGCGCCGAGGTCGAGCGCGAGGCCCTCGATCTCTTGCAGCCCGTGCACGGTCGTGTCGTCGTGCGTCGCGATCACCCACGGCCGCCCGATGAACAGGTCGGCGCGGCCCGAGAGTGGCCCGCCGGTCTCGCGGCCCGCCATGGGGTGCGAGCCGACATAGCGCCGGAGGTCTGCACCCGAATCCCGAAGCTGCTGCAGGGGCTGCGACTTGACGCTCGCCACGTCGGTGACGATCGCATCCGGCCAGGCCCGAAGCTGATCGGCAACGACCTCGGCCGCCACGTCGGGCGGCACGCACACGACGACGATGCGAGGCGCGTCGACGTCGCTCGACTCGGTCGCGCGCGTCGCCGTCGAAGGCCGGCCGGCACCGTAGTCGACCGAGAGGCGCAGCGCCGACGGGCTCGCGTCGGTGAGCAGCACGTCAACGCCGAGACGGCGCAGGCCGAGGCCGACCGAGGTGCCGAGCAGCCCGGTACCGACGACGAGCACCGGCGAGTTGGTCCTGGTCGGGGTCATCGGCTCCTCGTTCGTGACTGGGTGGTGCGGGTTCGTGGTGCGGGTCCGAGCGCTCAGGTTCGGATGCGCGGGGTCGGATGCTGAGGTTCGGATGCTGTCGAACGGATGCGCGCGGAAGGCCCGATTCGATCACCATGCGGTGTCGAGGATCGCTCCGTCGCGCGGGGCGTCCGGTTCGGGACCGTCACGGCGCGCAACGCGCGACAGCTCAAGGTGCCATATTCGCACCCCGAGGGGTCACCTGGCGATTCGAGGCGCCGCGGAGTCCCCCGCGCGAGTCGTCGGCGCACGCCTGCGGCGATACGCAAGGGACGACACCACGCCACTCGACCTCAGGTGGTTCGGGGCGTCAGCCGCGGGGACCGCCGCGGCGAGGCGGCCGGCCCGAGTCGCCGTCGCGACCGCGGCCGCTCGGCCCGCTTCCGCGGCCCCGTGCGCCGCCGCCGTCACGCCCACCGTCGCGGTCGCGCCAACTGCCGCCACCACGGCCGGGGC
>JBQDJW010000605.1:0-2508 GCA_052086425.1 Pseudoclavibacter sp.
CGGCCACGTCTGGACTGTCAGCCATTCGTGCGGCGGTGCCCTTTTTCCAGAGCGAGGCCGGCACTCTGCCCTCGGCCTGCCACCCTCAACCCGTGCGCAGTCGCTGAGAACGACCGTACGGGCCGACGTGCGTGAGTATTGCCTGCGGCGGCAGTACTGTGAGCGTGGTTGTTCAGGCGATCGAAGCCCTCCAGAGTGGTCCTTACAGGACGCGCCCCATCCTTGTACGGGAGAGTCGGGGAGCCTTCGTCATGCCCTTATCTCGTCGCACCTCGGAGTACTCCATGGTCACGCTTGCCGAACACTGCGCTTATGCCTCGCGGCGCACGCTGAGGTTTCCCCCCGCTGTGGTGTACGGAAGCAATCCGTCCCTCGCCTTTGGCATCTGCACACCCGAACTCGCGATCCGCGTACGTCCCCATGTCGCAGAGCCACGGACGAACGCGTAGAGATCTAGGGCGGAATTCCCTTCAATGGCCTTGAGCTCGGCAGCGGTGACGGTCCCCTCGATGACGAGACCACCACGGGTCTTTTTTGCCTGAGCGGGAACGCGACCGTACGCATCCCGTCCTCGACCGATCCAGCCGAGCATCACGTCACGCATATCGCCACCCATCTCCGAGGTCACCTTGAGTCGGAGGTGCAGGCCTTTTGCGGTCAATGAGACCGCGATCAGTTCCGCGTCGAGCTTCCGTGCCCGAAGAGTCGTCTTGCGTTTCTGGGCCTTCGCGAGCTGTTCTCCCCAGACCTTGGTGACGTTCGCCGGCGAGAAGTCGCGCGAACGCCGGATCGCGGCCTTCCGCATCCGGGCTCGTTGCCGGTTCGTCATGCCATGGAGCTTGATAAGCGCCTCTGCCATCCCCTCGATGTCCCCCGGTGGCACGAGGAAGCCGTCTACCCCATCGGTGACGACGTCGCTGGGGCCGAACTCGATGTCGTAGACGATCGGGATGCATCCTGCTGACATGGCTTCCAGAAGGGCGACCGGATGGCCTTCATAGCGACTGCTCATCAGCGTGAAAGATGCCGTGCCGAAGCTCGCCTTGGCGTTGGAGTCATACCCCTTCCAGTCGACGACCTCGCTAAGCCCGAGCTTTGCCGCTTGCCTGGTGAGGCGACCGGTCAGCGGCCCGAGACCAAAAATGTCGACCTGGGTATGTATGCCTTCGGCACGTGCACGTGCCAGAGCATCGAGTGCGTGGTCGAGTCGCTTCTGAGTCACCTGACGAGCCACGATGACACCGCCAGACCGTTCTCGCTCGGCAGAGGGTTTCGCGGCCGGATGGGCCAACATGTTGGGCGCGACGAAGCTGTTCTCGCTGACGAAGCCGGCTTCGAGGAATCCGGCCTGTTGACGGGCTGTCAGAATCGCGACTGCATCGAACCAGTCGAGGTGGGTGAGCATGCGCATGACGCTAGGGGCCACGCCACCACGTTCGTTGGAACGCATCTGGAGGAGGTGGTGATTATGGATCGCTTGGACAGTGGTCACGTTGTCGCGCTGGTAGTCGAAGAAGACGTTCCCGGCCGTAGCAGAGTCGACGATCAAGATCGATTCGTCGGCGCCGATCACCCAGTCGAGCCACGCGTGGTAGAGCTGGCGTTCACTGCGCCACTGAGCTCGTGGCCGGCCATCTCGCGTGAAGAGCGTGATGAGGCGACCGCCGGCTTCGCCGCGGTGCTCCACGTCCCGTTCGTCGCAGATCGCCCTCGTCCCGTCCGAGCGGAATCGGTCGATCTGGAGCACGGCCCCGTCTTCGCTGAGCCGCCGCGACTGGTTCGTTTCCTCAGGCAGAGGAAGCTCATCCGCCGTCGGGGTCAATGGGTCGACACGAGACGGAAACCCGGCAAGGGCTTCGTCTGAACGGGTCTCGAGGTCCGACCAGACGTTGCGGATCCGAACATTGTCGCTAATCTGCCCTGAACTGCGCAGCTGCTGTGTACGAACGTCCTGGTCGACCATGTTCGGTGACTTCGTAAGCACTTCGATCTTGCGGTGGTCGAGATCCGCGAAGGCAGAGGCACGTTGCAGTGCGACGGTGATCATCCCTCCGAAGGTCTCAGGGATGATGCTCACGAGAATGTAGATGGGGACTCGAGGAAGAAGAGTTCTGCGGGAACGCACAAGGCCACCTTTGGGGACGAGAAGCCCGATCACGACGCAGGCATGGCGCAACCCGGGCTGTGGCACCAGCGCCAAGTGCTCACGGTATACGAGTTCTGACGGCGCTCGACGGAGCATGACTCGGCCGATCAGGAGATGTGCAATGGGAGTCAGGTCGTCGCGGTCGCTCACGCTGGTTCCTTCCAGCCTGGGTCCTGTGACGCGTCACCGCCTCGAGCATGCTGCGGATCGCGAATCCACCTGCTCGCCGTTCGGAGCGTTCCGGCACTCCACGACCCCGCCCCCGGGAGCACCCCGCGTCGGACGGCGGCGTTGACGCGCGTTCGATCTAGGGCGCGTTGAACAAGTCCGACAGGTTCCGATGGACAGTTGCTCGGGGTTGG
>JBQDJW010000606.1:0-2507 GCA_052086425.1 Pseudoclavibacter sp.
CACAACGGCAACCTCACGAACACTCGCGAGCTCGACGACGAGCTGTTCCGCATCGACCGCCGTCACCTGAACTCGTCGAGCGACACCGAGATCCTGCTCAACGTGCTCGCGAACGAGCTGCAGCAGACCATTCGCACCGACGAGCTCACGCCAGAGCAACTGTTCACCGCGGTCGGCCGCGTGCACGACCGCGTGGAGGGTTCGTACGCGGCCATCGCGATCGTGGCGGGGCACGGGATGCTCGCCTTCCGTGATCCGTTCGGCATCCGTCCCCTGATCCTCGGCAATCGGCAGGACGAGAACGGGCGCGACGAGTGGGTCGTCGCCTCTGAGTCGCTCGTGCTCGAGTCCGGCGGCTACGACGTCGTGCGCGATGTCGAGCCCGGCGAGGCCGTCTACATCACGAACGGCGGGGTGCTGTTCTCGAAGCAGTGCGCCCAGAACCCCCGGCTCGTGCCGTGCTCGTTCGAGTACGTCTACCTCGCGCGCCCCGACTCGATCATGAACGGCATCTCGGTGTACGAGTCGCGCCTGCGCATGGGCGAGACGCTCGCCGGCGAGGTTGCGAGCGCCGTGCCGGAGGGCGACATCGACGTGGTCATGCCGATTCCGGATTCGGCTCGGCCGAGCGCGATGCAGCTCGCGAAGAAGCTCGGCATCGATTACCGCGAGGGGTTCTACAAGAACCGGTACGTGGGCCGCACCTTCATCATGCCTGGCCAGACGGTGCGCAAGAAGTCGGTGCGGCAGAAGCTCAACGCCATGTCGAGCGAGTTCAAGGGCAAGAACGTGCTGCTCGTCGACGACTCGATCGTGCGCGGCACGACGTCGAAGGAGATCGTCGAGATGGCGCGCCAGGCCGGTGCCGCGTCGGTCACGTTCGCGTCGGCCGCCCCGCCCGTGCGCTACCCGCACGTCTACGGCATCAACATGCCGTCGCGGGGCGAGCTCGTCGCATCGGCAAGGTCGGTCGACGAGATCGCGTCGGTCATCGGCTGCGACCGCCTGATCTACCAGAGCGTCGAGGGCCTGCGCGAGGCCATCACCCGCGACAGCGGGCTCACCGATCTCGACATGAGCTGCTTCACCGGCGACTACGTGACTGGCACCGTGACCCCCGAGTACCTCGCCTGGCTCGAGCAGCACCAGACGAGCTAGCCGCGCGAGCGGCGGCGGTCGACGCACCACCTCGGGTGGTCCTGCCGTCATCCGCGCGGCCCTTCCGAAGCGCCCGGCGCCGCGGGACGATTGATCGCATGACGATCGACGACACCAGTTGGTGGTGGAGCGGCGACTTCGGCCGTGACCGGCAGCTCCGCAGGGCCCTGGAAGATCAGGCGGCGAGCGCGGCGTACACCAGAGCGCAGCAGGCGAGGGCGGTCAGTTCGCTCCGCAGCGAGCTCGAGGGCATGCGCGGCAATCTCGAGGCGCGGGTCAGCGCGCTCACGCGCAGCTTCCTCGCGTTCGTCGAGCTCGACTCGATCAGGCAGCGCCTGAGCGACGAGCCCGAGTTCCTCGACGCCAGGCGCTCGGCGCATCGCGATCTCGAGGCGCTGCTCGAGGGTCGTCCGCCGCAGGAGCGGCCCGACGTCGCGGGCTACTGGGTCGTCCCCGCCGTCGCTGCGCTCCGCCCCGATGGCTCCGTCGATCAGGCCAGGGCGGCCGAGGCGCGTTCGCGCGACGCCGCCGGGACGCACCGGTTCCACGCCGCAGCCCGCGCCGCGCTCGGGCACGGCCGCGGCGCCGACGCGATCTCCGATCTCGCCGAGGCCCTCGCTCCGGCGGGCGACGCGTGGGACGCGACGCAGCTGCTGCTGTGGGGCGCGACGCTCCGCGGCGGGTTCGGGCCGACCGCCCTGACGACGCTGATGCCCCGGCTCACCGAGGCACTCGCCGACGTGCCAACGACGACTTGGTTCGAGTGGCTCGTGCCTCCCACAGAGTCGCTGCGCCCGCAGAGCCGCTGGCGTCAGCCCGCACTCGGGCGACCCGCAGCGAGCGATGCGGCCGCGCTCGCCGCGCTCGCGGCGGCCTTCGATGCGGCGATGCCGTCGGCGGGTACTGGGGCCGTCGAAGACCCGGACGTCGTCGCGAGCTCCGACTCGCCTGCCGGCCCGGACTCCGGCGGGGAACCGGGCGCAGCATCCGACACCCGCTGGCGAGCGCGACGCATCACCGACTACCGCAGTCCCGACGGCGGCTCGGCCCGGCTGAACGCCCGAGGCGACGATTCTCTGCGCGACGCCGGTGGCGCAACCGGCCCCGCCCTTGACGCAGCAGCGCAGAACGCCTCCGGTTCATCCGCCGAGCCCGGCACCGCCCGGCCGCGCGCCGACGAGGGCCAGAACGCCGGCGACGGCTGGGAGCCCGTCGACCCCGACGAGGCCTGGGCGGGCACGCGATCGCTTCTCGTCGACATCGCGACGCAAGTCATTGATGAGCACGGGCAGGGCGAGCGCCTCGACCTCGTGCGGCGTGCCGCCCAGCTCGAGGAGCAGCTCACCGAC
>JBQDJW010000607.1:0-2505 GCA_052086425.1 Pseudoclavibacter sp.
TAACCCGAGACCTGTTTCTTCAGGCCCGGGTTACAACATCGCTCATTGAGTGCGGGCGGGGGGACTCGAACCCCCACGGCCGAAGCCACAGGAACCTAAATCCTGCGTGTCTACCAATTCCACCACGCCCGCGCGGCCACGAGTCTAGCGGCGCCGTCCCGCCACGGACGGCCGAATCGGCCGGTCGTCGCACCTGCGGATCGGCCCGGCGCCGGTAGCCTGGGACGATCATGATCAACTTGGATATCCAGGCCGACCTGCAGGCCCTCCGCCAGACGTTCGGAGACATCAGCGACGTCATGGATCCGGAGGCGTTGCGCGCCCGTGTCACCGAACTCGAGGTCGAGGCATCGGCGCCGAACCTCTGGGACGACCCGGAGCGCGCGCAGGGGGTCACGAGCCGGCTCAGCCACGCGCAGTCCGACCTCAAGCGACTCGAGGGGCTCCAGCGGCGGATGGACGACATCGAAGTTCTGGCCGAATTGGCCATCGAGGGCGACGACGAAGACACCGCGGAAGAGGTGCGCCGCGAACTCGCGTCCGTCACGAAGGCCATCGGCGACCTCGAGGTGCAGACGCTGCTCGACGGCGAGTTCGACGCTCGCCCGGCCGTCATCACGATCCGCGCCGGGGCCGGCGGCGACGACGCGAGCGACTTCGCCGAGATGCTGCTGCGCATGTACGTGCGGTGGGCCGAGCACCACGACTACAAGACCACCGTGCTCGACACGAGCTACGCAGACCACGGCATCAAATCGGCCACCATCGAGGTCGAGGCGCCGTACGCATTCGGCACGCTCTCGATCGAGGCGGGCACGCACCGACTCGTACGCATGAGCCCGTTCAACTCGGCGGGCAGCCGCGAGACGAGCTTCGCCGCGGTCGAGGTCGTTCCGCTCATCGAGCAGACCGAGCAGGTCGACATCCCCGAGAACGATATGCGCGTCGACGTGTTCCGGTCGTCGGGCCCCGGGGGCCAGTCGGTCAATACGACCGACTCTGCCGTGCGCATCACGCACGTGCCGACCGGCATTGTCGTGAGCTGTCAGAACGAGAAGTCGCAGATCCAGAACCGCGCTGCGGCCCTGCGCGTGTTGCAGTCGCGCCTCCTGCTCATCCGCCGCGAGGAAGAAGCGGCGATGAAGAAGGAGCTCGCGGGCAACATCACGGCGAGTTGGGGCGATCAGATGCGCTCGTACGTCCTCGCGCCGTACAAGATGGTCAAAGACCTTCGCAGCGAGCACGAGTCGTCGAACCCCGACAAGGTCTTCGACGGCGACCTCGACGCCTTCATCGCCGCGGGAATCCGGTGGCGCAAGAAAGACCAGGTCGCCTCGGCGTAGCGAGCACGAAACGGGTATCCGGATGCGCGCATCCGGATACCGCGACGGGAAAGCGACGATCGCATCCGCCCCAACCGCGCGTCGCGCGCTCGCCGGGACGAACGGGTGCCTACTCTTGTCGCGCCATGATCAGATTCGACAGCGTTTCCAAGGCGTTCGCAGGCACGCAGCGCGCCGCCGTCAGCGACCTCACCTTCGAGGTCGAGCGGGGCGAGTTCCTGTTTCTCGTCGGCCCCAGCGGTTCGGGCAAATCGACCGTGCTTCGTCTCGTGCTGCGCGAAGACGTACCGTCGGGCGGTGACGTGCACGTGCTCGGGCAGGACCTCCGGTCGATCGCCGGCAGCAAGGTGCCGCACTACCGCCGAAATCTCGGCATGGTGTTCCAAGACTTCCGCCTGCTGCCGCAGAAAACGGTCGCCGAGAACGTCGCATACGCGCTGCAGGTGCTCGGGCATTCGCGCGGCCTGATCGCCGAATCGGTTCCGGATGTGCTCGAGACGGTCGGCCTCGCGGGCATGGGCGACCGGTTCCCACACGAGCTGAGCGGCGGCGAGCAGCAGCGCGTCGCCATCGCGCGGGCCGTCGTCAATAAACCTGCGATCCTGCTCGCCGATGAGCCCACCGGCAACCTCGACCCCGAGACAAGCCGGGGCATCATGAAGCTGCTGCGACGCATCAACGCCGATGGGACGACGGTGGTCATGGCGACCCATGACCAGTCGATCGTGGACGAGCATCGCCTGCGCGTCATCGAGCTCGACGAGGGCCTGATCGTGCGTGATGAGCGCAGCGGCGTCTACCAGCCCGAGGTTGTCGAGGCGCCAGCGCCCGGCGACGCCGCGACCGGCAACGGCGGCGACGTCGCGGCCGAACGTGCAGAGCGGCAGACGATCGCCGATTCGGTGGCGAGCCGCGTCTCGGCCAGCGAACTCGGCCTGCGCACGCACGACGATGAGTCGACATCCGAGCACCGAACGACGGGGGAGTCACGATGACCCGGCTCGTTCTCGCCGAGATGTGGCAGGGGATCCGCCGCAACTCGACCATGGTGATCTCGCTGATCCTCGTGACCTTCGTGTCGCTCACGTTCATCGGTGCATCGGTTCTGCTGCAACTGCAGGTCTCGGCCATGAAATCGGAGTGGTTCGACCGCGCACAGGTT
>JBQDJW010000608.1:0-2503 GCA_052086425.1 Pseudoclavibacter sp.
GCCGTTCGTCGAGTGGCTGCCGTTCGTGATCATCGTGATCCTCGCGATCTTCTTCATCACGGCGGCCGACTCGGCCTCGATCGTGATGGGAATGCTGACGACGCAGGGAGACCAGAAGCCCCGAACGTGGGTGGTGATCTTCTGGGGCCTCGTGATGTCGGGCATCGCGGTCGTCATGCTGCTGCTCGGCGACGGCACGGCGCTCGAGGGGCTGCAGCAGTTGGTGATCGTGACGGCGGTGCCGTTCGCGATCGTGCTGCTGCTCGCGATCGTCGCGTGGGTGCGCGATCTGCGCACCGACCCGATGGCGCTGCGGATGCGATACGCCAAGTCGGCCGTCGACAACGCGGTGACCGAGGGTGTCGAGAACTACGGCGACGACTTCGCGATCGAGGTCGTGCCCGCGGCACCGGGCGGCGGCGCGGGGGCCGACGTCGAGTCCGACAGCGATGAATACACGGAGTGGTACCAGCGCACCGACGAGGACGGGCAGCCCGTCGACTACGACTTCGAGACCGAGCAGTGGGGCGACGGATACGACCCCGAGACCGGTTCGATCTCGCAGGTGCTCGTGGCCGAGGTTGCCGGGGCGACCTCGGCGACCGGGGCACCGGATGCTGCGGGAGCGACCGCTTCCGATGCGCCCGATTCCGGTGCGGCCGCAGACACGACCCTGCCCGCCGACGGCAGTGGAGCATCCGGTGACGATGTGGGAAAGGCAGACCGATGACGCCGACAAGGCCGAACATTCTGGTCATCCAAGCGGACCAGATGGCCGCGCAGGCCCTGGGCGCGTACGGCGATGCGGCGGCGCTCACGCCGAACATCGACGGGCTCGCCGACGGCGGCGCCGTCTTCGACCGTGCCTACTGCACCACACCGCTGTGCTCGCCGTCGCGGGCGTCGATGATGACGGGTCGTATGCCGTCGGAGCTCGGCTGCTACGACAACGGCGACGACTTTCCGGCGTCCGAGCCGACGTTCGCGCACCGTCTGCGGGCAGCCGGGTACCACACGGCGCTGATCGGCCGGATGCACTTCATCGGCCCGGACCAGCACCACGGGTTCGAAGAGCGCGCCACGACCGACGTGTACCCGGCCGACCTCGACATGGTGCCCGATTGGAACCGCCCGTTCGACCAGCGGCTGCAGTGGTATCACGACGCAGACGCCGTCTTCACGGCCGGCGTATCGAGCGCGAGCGTGCAGCAGGACTTCGACGACGAGGTGGGTTTCAAGGCGCTGCGGCACCTCAACGACCGTGTGCGGGCGAACCAGGCCGCGGCGGCCGCGGGCGAGGAGCCGCAGCCGTTCCTCATGGTCGCGTCGTTCATCCACCCGCACGATCCGTACGAGCCGCCGCGCGAGCACTGGGATCGGTTCGAGGGCGTCGAGATCCCCGATCCCGCGCATCCGGAGGTTCCGGATCCCGCGCAAGATCCGCACAGCCACCGCCTTCGCGCCATGAGCGGCTTCGATCGGCGCGACCCGAGCATCGATGAGGTGCGCCGGGCCCGACGCGCCTACTACGCGGCGGTCGCATACATCGATGACCACGTCGGGCGCATCCTCGACCGGCTCGAGACGCTCGGGCTCGCCGACGACACCGTCGTGATCGTCACGAGCGACCACGGCGACATGCTCGGCGAGAAGGGCCTCTGGTACAAGATGTCGCCATACGAGCGGTCGGCGCGCGTGCCGCTCATCGTGCGCGGGCCCGATGGCGTGGTGCCGGCCGGCAGGTTCAGCGGTACGGTCAGCCTGCTCGACCTCGCTCCGACGCTCGTCGAGCTGGCCGGGGCGGGCGAGGGCGGCGGTTCGGGCGGCTCGGCCTCGGGCGGCTCGAGCTCGGGCGGTTCGAGCGAGAGTCCGGATGCTGTGGGCGGTCTGACCGGAACGTCACTGCTCGAGACCGCTCGCCAGGAGCGAGAGGGAGCCGAGGGTGCGGCGCGCGTTGCCGCCCGCGACGTCGTGATCGAGTACCTGGCGGAGGGGACGCACCGGCCGCAGCTCACGATCGTACGGGGGCCGCTGAAGTACGTGCTGTGCCCGGGCGACCCCGATCAGCTGTTCGACCTCGAGGCCGACCCGGATGAACTGCGCAACGTCGCGGCCGACGAGGCGTACGCCGACGCGGTCGCCGCGCTGCGCGGTGCGCTCGACGAGCGATACGACCTCGCCGAGCTCGAGCGAACCGTGCTCTCGAGCCAAGCGAGCCGTCGGCTCGTCGCCGAGGCGCTGACGCGCGGTCGGGTGCACCACTGGGATTTCGAGCCTGGCCCCGACCAGCGGTATGTGCGAGGCG
Organism: Pseudoclavibacter sp.; assembly: GCA_052086425.1. GTDB lineage: Bacteria > Actinomycetota > Actinomycetes > Actinomycetales > Microbacteriaceae > Pseudoclavibacter. The sequence continues at coordinate 2,306 of JBQDJW010000608.1, forward strand.
ACTTCTGGAACGCGCTCGGCTACGGGAAGATCCCCGACCCAGAGCGGTAGCGGTGGGGCGCGGGGCGTTCAGTGCGCGGGCCGCCTGCGTCGCGGAGGCGCCCATGACGCGGGCCCGCCCGCGTCGCGCTGCGGCCCACGCCAAGCTCTCACCGATCGCTAGGTGCGCAGTTGTGGCGAAAGTGGCGCGGCCACGTTC